>JANWKK010000301.1 GCA_025451425.1 Gemmatimonadaceae bacterium | reverse complement strand
GAGTAGGTATATCAAAAGATCACTCGGCAAGTTCAGGTGCGCGCGTAGCGTCGCGAGCGTGATGGTTAACAAAGGTAGTCCGAAAAGCGTCGCTAGGCACGCGCCGTATTGGCGCCGACGCGTCAGTGCGCCACGCAATCGAATCTCTAGCGGTACGCGCCCAACTTCGTCGTGTGTCACCACGTGAACGTCAATAGCCCCCGAATCACGAATTACTTTGGCGCTCATGCCAGGGCCCAAGAGCCATTGGCGCAAGAGGCCACGTCGTGACGCGCCGAGGACCAACTGCGTCGCGTTCTCGGCGCGTGCAAAAGTGAGCAAGGCCTCAGCGATATCGTCACCGAGGACTTGGTGATAGCTCCCACCAAGATCTTCAATGAGAGTGCGTTGATCGTCGAGAACGCCCGGGCGTGCACCGGTCAGTTCGTCAGACTCCACCACGTGCACGGAGAGCAACTCTGCACCACCCCTTGCGGCGATGCGCGCGCCGCGGCGAATAAGCGTCTCCCCCTCGACACCACCGGTCAGGGCGACCACAACGCGTTCGCGAGCTTCCCAAGTAGAGGTAATGTCGTGCTCCGCGCGGTAGCGCAACAGTCCTTCGTCGACGCGATCAGCGAGCCAGAGTAACGCGACTTCGCGAAGTGCAGCAAGATTACCTTCCCGGAAGTGATTAGCAAGCGCCGCGTCAATTTTTTCGGGCGCGTAGATGTTGCCGTGGGCCATGCGGCGACGTAGAGCCTCGGGAGTCATGTCGACGAACTCAATCTGTCCCGCGCGACGAACGACGACGTCAGGAATCGTCTCGCGCTGGGGAACGCCGGTAATGGAACGAACTACGTCATTCACGCTTTCGAGGTGCTGAATGTTGAGCGTGGTAATAACGTCTATGCCCGCGTCGCGAATCTTCTCAACGTCTTGCCACCGCTTCTCATTCGCACTACCCGGCACGTTCGTATGCGCGAATTCGTCCACGAGTACCTGTTCCGGATGTCGCGCCAACACCGCATCCAAATCCATCTCCTCAAAAATCGCCCCCCGATACGTCAGGTTCTTGCGAGGAAGTATTTCCAATCCTTCGAGCATTTTTGCGGTATGGGGTCGGCCGTGATCCTCGACTATCGCCACCACAACGTCGGTTCCACGCTCCTTTCTGCGTCGCCCTTCATCGAGCATCCGGTAGGTCTTGCCCACGCCAGGAGCGGCCCCCAAGTAGATACGTAGCGCGCCACGTTCACTCACGTTCGTAGCCTAAGACGGCCTTCGCCGGCCACGTGGCGGGCGTACTCGTCGCTCATGGTCCGAACTTACGAAGCAAGTTTCGCGAGCGCTTCGTTGAGCTCGAGGACATTGATCGTCGCCTGGCCCAGAAAACCGAACTGGGCGCTCCGCACCTCACTGTTGATCAACGCGCGCAACGTCGCAGGCGCCAGGGCGCGCGCATGGGCAATCATTGAAACCTGCGCCATTGCGTCAGCTCGGGATATGTTGGGGTCAAGCCCTGAACCCGAACTGGTCACGAGATCAGGCGTGGGGTGCCACACGCCGACCGCCCGCCACTCGCTAATCATTTTTCGTACGAAAAGTTCCAGCGCTCTAGACCGCGGCCCGAGGTTCGAGGCACCCGACGTACCCGGGATTGCGTTGAGTTCGAGGGGGTTGTCAGCGTCGGGGCGGCCATTAAACCATTGCGGGTTTATAGAAGTCCCGTTATTCCAAGGTTGGCCAATCAGCAGCGAACCGTTCGCCGTGACGGAGCCGTTGGCCTGAGCGTGAAAGGCCAGTTGCGCCAACGCCCAGCCCGCAACCGGGTAGACCAGCCCACAACCAAGCAAGAGGGCCACCGTAAGGACGACGGATCGAAAGAGGTTGCGTACCATCAGTACGCTCCCGTCGCCGTCAAGAGAACGTCAATGATTTTGATACCAACAAAGGGTGCCACGATTCCTCCTACCCCGTAAATCAAGAGGTTCCTTCGCAACATCTGCGCGGCGGAGCTCGGTCGAAACTTCACCCCTCGCAAAGCGAGCGGAATAAGCGCGATGATCACGAGCGCGTTGAAAATCACGGCCGACAAGATTGCCGAGTCCGCACTATGCAAGCGCATGATATTGATTGTCCTGAGCGCCGGATAACGGGCGACAAAGAGTGCCGGAATAATGGCGAAGTACTTCGCCACGTCATTGGCGATGGAGAACGTCGTCAGCGATCCGCGGGTAATGAGGAGCTGCTTGCCGATCTCGACAATGTCGAGCAGTTTGGTGGGATTGGAATCAAGGTCGACCATGTTGCCTGCCTCTTTCGCGGCATTGGTACCAGAGTTCATCGCGACGCCCACGTCGGCTTGCGCAAGTGCCGGCGCGTCGTTCGTGCCGTCGCCGGTCATCGCGACCAATTTGCCACCCTCTTGCTCTTGACGAATGAGCGCCATTTTCGCCTCAGGCGTCGCTTCGGCAAGAAAGTCGTCAACGCCCGCTTCGCGAGCGATGGCGGCTGCGGTAAGAGGATTATCACCCGTGATCATGACCGTTCGAATGCCCATGGCGCGCATATCGGCGAAGCGCTCCGCGATCCCAGACTTGACGACATCTTTCAATTCAATAACGCCGAGAACGCGCGCACCGTTGGCGACGACCAGCGGGGTTGCGCCTCGTCGCGCGACGTCCGCGACGATGTCGTCGAGTTCACTCGAAGCACTGGCACCTTGCGACGAGGTCCACGCGCGGATTGAGTCGGCCGCGCCTTTACGAATCATGATCGGTCCGTCATCGACTCCAGACATCCTCGTCGTGGCACTAAACGTGATGAAAGTCGCTTGGGGCGACAGTTCAATGTTTAGAAGGTCGCCGCCATTCGTCGCCAGGGTCACGATGGAGCGACCCTCGGGGGTTTCGTCGGCGAGCGACGCGAGTCGCGCGGCACTGGCGAGTTCACTGGTGGAGGAGCCTTTCAGAGCAATGAAGCGTGACGCCATGCGATTACCTAGCGTTATGGTCCCCGTTTTATCAAGCAGCAGCACTTCGACGTCACCCGCGGCTTCGACCGCGCGGCCGCTCATAGCGAGTACGTTTCGTTGTACCAGCCGGTCCATGCCGGCGATGCCAATGGCGCTCAAGAGCGCACCGATTGTCGTGGGAATAAGACAGACGAGGAGTGCCACGAGGACCACGACGCGCACGGGAGCATTCGAGAAGTTGCCAAAGGGCGCCAATGCCACGACCACAGGGACGAAAACAATCGTCAAGACTGCGAGCAAGATTGTCAGGGCAATCTCGTTGGGAGTCTTTTGACGGTTGGCACCTTCTACGAGTGCGATCATGCGGTCGAGAAAGGTCTGACCTCGTTCGGCGGTGATGCGCACAACGATCCGGTCTGACAGGACCCGCGTACCACCGGTCACTGCGGATCGGTCACCCCCAGACTCTCGAATAACCGGCGCGGACTCACCGGTGATGGCCGATTCATCAACCGAAGCCACGCCGAAGATAATTTCACCATCCGAGGGAATGACGTCACCCGCTTCACAGACTACCCGGTCACCGAGGCGAAGTTCGCTCGAGGCGACTTCGTGTTCGTGTTCGTCGACGTCAAGTCGGCGCGCCATCGTCTCCGAGCGCATCTTTCGAAGAGTGTCGGCTTGGGCCTTGCCACGCCCTTCGGCGACGGCTTCGGCAAAGTTCGCGAACAGTACCGTGAGCGCCAGCCAAGCCGTAATGGAGACGACGAAAAATGAGGGCGTACGCAGCGCGTAGAGCGTGGAAATGAGTGTGCCGACGTAGACGACGAACATCACCGGATTCTGCACTTGGACGCGAGGATCGAGTTTTCGCAGAGTCTCGACCAGGGCAGTAGCGAGCACCTCACGGTCTAAGAGTGCGCGTCGAGTCGCGACGCCCTTACCCGAGCGAACGGGCGCGGTCTCGAGTGAGCTCACTGGTTTACCAGAACCTTCCGTGACTGAGTTGTTCGGCCAGGGGACCGAGCGAAAGCGCCGGAAAAAACGTAAGTCCACCCACGATGACGATGACGCCCACCAGAAGTCCCACGAACATCGTGTTGTCGGTGCGAAACGACCCGAGCCCCGCCGGCGATTTCCTCTTTTCGCTCATCGACCCAGCTAGCGCAAGAGCGGGAACGATGACACCGAATCGTCCCAGGAGCATCGCGATTGAGCCAGCCACGTTATAAAAGGCGTTATTGCCACTCAGGCCTCCGAAAGCGGAACCGTTGTTGTTGCCCTGGGAGGTGAAGGCGTAGAGAATTTCAGTGAAACCGTGCGGACCGGCGTTTAACGCACCAGCACGCCCCGCGCGCGTCGACATCGCCACAGCGGTAAGCACAATCACGACGACGGGCATGATCAAAACCCCGATGCCCGCGAGTTTGACCTCGCGAGCCTGAACTTTCTTGCCCAAGTATTCGGGCGTTCGCCCAATCATGAGTCCACCAATAAAGACTGCGAGAATCGCGAACAAGAGAATCGTGTAGAGGCCCGAACCCACGCCACCGGGGCTCACCTCGCCGAGCATCATGCTCGAAATCAGCGCGAAGCCACCCAAGGGCGTAAAAGAGTCGTAGGCGCCGTCGGCCGAGCCAGTTGAGGTCATCGTCGACGCAACGCCAAAGAGCGCGGTCGTGGGCGCGCCGAAGCGCACCTCTTTGCCCTCCATGTTGCCGGTTACTTGGACGTGCACGCCCGCGTGGGCGACCGCCGGGTTCGCCTGCGTTTCCGCAACGCTCGCCAACGCCAAGGCGCCCGCGAACAACACGGCCATTGCGACGAGCACAAAGACTCCCTGGCGCAGCGATCCGACGAGGCGACCAAACACGTGCGTGAGCGACACCGGCAACGAGAGCAGCGCGAGGATGGAGAGAAAGTTCGTGAGCCCCGTCGGATTCTCAAAGGGGTGCGCACTATTGGCATTAAAGAATCCGCCACCATTGGTACCGAACTGTTTGATGGACTCCATGAAAGCGACCGGTCCCATGGGCAGGGTTTGGTGCACACCGGTCAGGGTGTTGTGGAGCACCACGGGACCAGCGAAGGAATCGATGCTGCCCTGGGCAACAAAGATCACCCCGAGGCCGAAGGAAAATGGAACCAAAATGTAGAGCACCGATCGGGTCAGATCAACCCAAAAATTGCCGATTGTTGGCTTGCCACGACTAGCCAGACCACGAATCAGCGCGATCGCCACGACGAGACCGACCCCAGCGGAGACAAACTGCTGAAGTTCGAGGCCCAAGAGCTGCGCGAGGTACGACATCGTGTTTTCACCGGCGTAGTTCTGCCAGTTCGTGTTCGTCAAAAAACTCACCGCAGTGTTGAACGCAAGCGCTGGCGTCACGCCGTGCAGGTGTTGCGGATTGAGCGGCAAATGACCTTGAAACACCAAGATGAAATACGTCACGAGGAGCATCACACCACTGAAGACCACCAGGGAACTGGCGTAGCGCGACCAGGACTGTTCGCTCGTAACATCGACGCGCAAGAATCGATAAATCGGACGCTCGACAACGCGAAGAAAAGTCACTCGTCCCGTAAAGACATTGACCAAATACGCGCCAAGAAATCGCCAACACAGAGCGAGGCCAGCCACGAGGGCTATCAACGTCAACGCGTACGACACTAGAAGCGCTCGGGCTTAATCATCGCGTACACGAGATAGGCGAAGATGCTCACACTAACGACGAGAAGAGAGAAATTGACCATCATTCGACGCGCGACAGCGCCCAAATAAGTCCCAAAAAGGTTACGGTGCTGGCCACGATTCCCACGACGGCAACGAGATTTCCCACTCGCAAAGTCTCGTCGTCGTTTTGCTAAATTCCCGCTAAAACACGCACCTCATTGGCCGATGGCGAATCTTCGAACGCTCCCAACACTCTTCGCGCACAACCCCGCGCGAATGAGCGTTTGGGCAGCGTCAAACAACTATGTCTTCTCAACGACTAGACACCAACATTCTCAAAGTTACCGAGGGCGCGGACCAGTAAGGCGTGCGCCGGGGTCGTCTTGGAAACGGGTGAGATCTTCGTCAGTAAGTTCGACGACCTCGTCGGGTAAGAGCACCGCAATGTTGTCGTCAACGCGATAAGCCACCTTGCGTCGTGGGTTCACGAGTAACTCGGCGCTCGGCACGTAGAGCAGGGACTGGTGGTCAATGGGATCGACCAGCAGTGTGAGGAGAAAGTCGTCGAGGGCCATTAGTCGCTTTCCTTAATGAGGGCGAGTGCTTGGTCCACCCTCGCGTTGAGTTCGTCGCGCGTCGACGCTTCGACGTTGAGTCGCAGCAGCGGTTCAGTGTTCGACGCGCGCAGGTTGAACCACCACGTACCAAAATCGGCGGTGAGTCCGTCGAGACGATCGATCGCGACCCCGCGGCTCTGCAGCGACGCCGCGACGCGCTCGACACTCGCCAGTGGGTTTCGTACCGTGGTGTTGATCTCGCCCGAGTCGGCGTAGCGCTGGAAGGGCGCCACCAGCGCCGACAGCGGACCGTCAAAACGACTGAGTAGTTCGAGTACCACCAGCG
>JANWKK010000300.1 GCA_025451425.1 Gemmatimonadaceae bacterium | reverse complement strand
CCGCGCTCCATCGTGATCAGCGAGTAGAACGAGAACCGGCCCCATTTGATCGTCGGCCCGTACGAGAGGTTGAACGTCGGTAGCGGCGGTCCAAAGTAGACCGCGGTATCCGTGCCCGTCCATGTGCCGTACAGAGCGGTCGCGGTGGGCGGCGTGTACGACACCGGTTTGATGCCGAACACCGCACCCACCGGATACCCGACTTTGATCGGATTACCAAAGGCGTCCGTGACACCCGTGTTCCCGCCGAGGCTCGTCACCTTGTTCTTCAGCCCGTCCAATCGGAGCTCGTTGCGCCAGCTGAAGCTCCCGCGCTCGAAAGTGAGCAGACTGACGCTGGCCTCCCAACCCTTGTTCGAGACGCCGCCGATGTTCTGCGACTGGGTGTTGGTGAAGCCCTGCGATGGCGGCAACAACACTGGCACGATCGCGTTGTTCACCTTCGTATTGAACACCGACGCCTCGATGCCAAGGCGATCGCCGAAGAAACCAGCGTCGAAGCCAACATCAGTCTCCGTCGATTTTTCCGGACCAAGTTTCAAGTTACCCGGACCCTGCGGGATCAGCGCCGGCGTGTTCTGAGATACGGCGACGGGTTGGTACGTCTGGAACGAATCAAATGGTCCGGGCGCCTTGCCGGCGGTGCCGAGCGCGCCGCGCAATTTGAGACTGCTGATCGTCTTGGGCAGCCAGTCATACTTGTCGAGGTTGTAGGCGGCGTCGATCTTGGGATAGGTCTGGTATCCAAAGCCCGAACCGAACGCACTGTTTCCGTCGACGCGCACGCCCACGGTCACGAACAGCCGATCGCCGAACGCAAAGCGGTTTTGCGCGAGCCCACCGACCTGCACGGAGTGGTTGTACTGCTCGGCGCCGAAGGTCTGGGACGCCGCGCTCACCGTCGAGATGCCGGGGCCGGCGAACTGCTTTCCGATCGCTGCCGTGAGCACTTCTGTCTCGTAGAAGCCCTGGCCGCCGAACGAGAACGTGGAACCGATCCCCATGGGCAGGTGGAGGTTCACCGTGCCGAGATAGTCGACCGTGTAGACCGAGTAGTTGCGCGACGCGTTCGTCTTCTCGCCGTTGTTGACGTACGCCGCGCCATAGTTTCCGTCCTGTGGGAAGAACCGCTCTTTTTGCTCTTCGACGACATCGGCGCCCACCGTGAGGTGGTTGGAGAAGGCGGACGACACCGCGTAGTTCGCGGTGGTGCTGCCCGTCCACCGGTACGCGTCACTCGTCGTCGTCATCCGCTCGATGTCCGCGACTGAGATCCACGCTTCGCCATAGGGGCGGAGCGCCGTGGCCTGCCGCGGATCGCCGTTCTGCGCGTTGCCGGTGAGCGTCGCCCAGTTGTTGCCGGACTGCAGCGCGTCGATGAAGTCGCGACTGAACGCTGAGTGCACGTCGAAGGTCAGCTTGTTCGAAGCGTTCCAGTTCACGTTCAAGCGAAGGTTGCCCTTGGATTGATCGTTCGGCTGGATGCTGCCGACTTCCTTGGAGTAGCCGCCCGAAACGAAATAGGTGGCTTGGCTCGCGCCGCCCTGCACTTCGGCGTTGTACGATTGGAAGGGTCCGTTCTGGATCAGCGTCTTGTTCATGTCAAGTGCGCGTGTGCCGTCCGGCCCCGTGAAAAGCGGATAGAGTTTCGTCTCATAATTCGGGCGCTGACGATCGAAGCCCGTGCCCAGATTGAACGTCCACTGCGGAGCGCTTTCGGTTTTGCCGCGCTTCGTGAAGATCTGAATGACGCCGTTCGACGCTTCGGAGCCGTAGAGCGTTGCCGCGGCCGCGCCCTTGAGGACTTCGATGTGGTCGATGTCATCGGGATTCAGGTCGGACAGGCGGTCTTCACCCGTGCCGCCGTTGAAGTTGCAGCACGCCTGGTTGCCGAGATTGGCCGTCCAGTCGGTGGCGCGCGTGTCGGCGCGAACACCGTCGATGTACACGACGGGACGCTGGTCGAGCGTGAAGCTCGACGTGCCGCGAATGCGCAGGTCCTTGGCACCACCAACGCCGCCGCCGACGCTCGTGGACCGCACGCCGGCGACCTGGCTTTCGAGAATGGAGCCGACGTCTGAGGACGGCTTGACGTCCTCGATCTTGGCCGCATCGACGACGCCGATTGGCGCGCCGAGCTCGCGCTTGGAGACCGCGCCGCCGGTGCCGGTCGTGACCACTTCGCTCAGCGTGACAGCGCTCTGCTGCATCGCAAAGTTCACGTTCACCGAGTCGCTCGCGCTCACGGCGATCGGTTTGGCGTCGGGGCGATAGCCGAGGCGCTGCGCGCGGACGGTCGCCGTTCCGCTCTGCACGCCGCGAATGATGAAGCGCCCGCGTCCATCGGTCTGCGCCCCTAACAGCGTGCCGCCGATGGAGATCATGGCGCCACTCAGCGGCTGGCCGGTGGCTCCGTCGGTGACGACACCGACGACGATACCAGTTTGTTGTGCGTGGAGGAGCACGGGTGTGGCGGCGAGGGCGAGTACGATCGCCCACCTCGCGCGACCCAAAGAACGGGGAGGCGTTCGCTGCGCGGAACCGGTTTTCATGGAACCCCCAGAGGAACGAGAAACCCAGCGGCTTCGATCGGGACGCGCGCTACGCGGTGCGCGCTCCTCCATCGCCAAGGGAGACAGAGACGTGGAGTCAGGGCACTCGTCGCCCGGCGTGAGAAACTTGCTCACAAGTATATCGCGTCACGTGGTTGGCGGGATTTCACCAGCGCGAAGCAGCCGGGCACCGGACAACGGAGTAAATCGTCGGACGGACGCGCTCAGGCACGCTGTCAGCGGGCCTGCGGCGGTGACCGACAGTTGATCCGCAGTCAAGGAAAGACGCCACAAAGATTCTGATGGCTTCCACGTGTTTGTCATGACATAGTCGCCGCGTGATCTAACGATCGCGATGCCCCGGGCACTTCGATTAGGTGATATGAGATGTGGGTAGTCAGTGGCGAGCGCATTCCGCTTTGGAATGAGTCGGCCGAAACATGGCCCGTCTCCAATCAGTGCCCGGCTGACGGACGCTAATTAGACAGTCAAGCTGCCGCGGGGGCGCTCATCGATTCGAGCGGCCAGGTCACACTCGCGCGGCGCTGAGGTTCATCGCCATGACCTCAGCGGCCGCCGTGCCACGTTAGGCGGCAGCTGCCGGCACTGGTCCCGCGGGAACCAGCTGTTTGGTGAGCATGTCGATACGGAGGTTCAGCCCTTCGAGCGTGTGGGCGCCGAGGAGCACCATGTCGTCGCCGCGAGATCCCGCATTGGAGTCGTGCGCCCGCTCGAGAGCCGCCGCTCGACACGGAGGCCCCGGAACGCGCTAATTGGAAACGTGCCCACTGGGACTCGCATCGAAATTCCGTAAACGCTCACCGGACGCGCCGTCACTTCCGTTCGAGAGAGTGTTCCGATTGCTCCGAACGACGCAATGCCGCGGAGTTTCCAGGCGAATACGACGGCGATGCTCAGTACCAGGGGCAACTGCATGGCCCCTGCGATGTTGCCCGTGCTTGCAGCCAACACGGCGAGAATCGCGAGGCTGGCGAGCAGCGCGAAAGCGATGCTCGCGATGCGGCGCCACACGCTCGCCGTGTCGAAGGCATATGGCAGAGATGCGGAATCCATAGTTACTCAATGAAGAGCCATTCCCGAGACGACCCACTGGGCGCGACCGGTACACCGGCTGATGGTCGTGACCTCGCACGTAGGGCCAAGTCTATCCCGAAGAGCGATTCCTCCGAGGAGGCTCAAGTGTCAACATCCCTCGTGATGCGTGCGATACTAGCGGCAACCGTGCTCGCAGCAGCTCCCGCAATTGCCAACGCGCAAGCTCCGCAGACGAAGCCCGCAAAATCGACGGCGCACAAGGAATCAAAAGCGTGGGTTCATCACGCCAAAGTCGATCACCGTGACGCACACGCGGGCAAGAACGCGAAGAAGGCGAAAAAGCGCGCGGGCTCTTCTCGTCTCCCGGTTCCCGAGCATCCGAACGGACACGCTCGATGGTAGATAGGGAGGGCGATCATCCGTGCATTCACTTCTTCATCTGCGCGTGCTGCACGACCACGGGCGGCGCCGGCGAACCATCCGACCAAGCGCGCACCGGAACCAGGAGCAAGGTGGTCTCGATCTCGCGGCCCTCGTGGCAAATGATCGGTGAGCCTTCCGCGCAGGCTCCCCACGCCGGCGCTTGGCCGTGCGGAAGGAAGAACATCAGGTGCGGCAGCCACGGTCCCGCAGCGTCGTCGGTCAGGTAGCCGCCCTTCGACAGCATGTACGTCAACGCACCGGGTTCGGGGCTCTTGAACGTGTGATTAGCATACGCTGACCGCGTCCGCTCGACGATCTCTTGCCTGCTCACTCCGGCGAGCACCCATTCGGTGCGCGTGCGCAGTTGCGGCAGCTCCGTCCGTGCAGCCGTCGCGTTGAAGCAGTTCGGTGCCCGAAGCTTCGGATTCCAGAATTCGGGATCGTCGAAGCCGGCGGCCCATGAGCGCTCGACGAAGCAGACGAACCCGTTCGTGCCCTTGACGGCGATTTCGTACCCATGGTCGCCGAGGACGAGCACTTCGGCGTTCGCCGAGATCGATGGCGGGGCCGCGCTCCGCGCCAGCGCGATCTCCTCCGCCTGGCTCTTCGAGCGATACTGCTGGATTGGTGCTGCAGTCGGATAGCGGGAGCTCGCGGCCTGCGCCCGCGCGGTACCGGCGTTGCCTAACGACAACACGAAAGCGATCACGCCTGCGGCGATCGCTCGTCTCGAATGACTCAGCATTTTCCAGTTCTCCGAATCAAGGTCGGCGGGTATCCGTATCAGCGGCCACTTTCCCATGCGGAAGGCAATCATCCCGAAATTCGCGGAAGAACCCAATGTTGTCACCCATCGCGACGAACCGACCTTCTTCGTTCGGCCCGAACGTTTTCACGGTGCTGAGTTGTGGCAGCATTGCTATCGGAGTGCCGGCACCGGCAATGACGACTCGCATCAACGTGAACGCTCCGTATAGACCCATGCGGCGCATCCCGACGCGAGGCGCATCATGACTCGCTCATACTCGACCGGCTCATAGGCGTCGGCTATCGCAAGCTCCGATTCGGTGACGTCGAAAACCATGCCCGGTGTTCGGTCTTCATCCTTCCCGGTGTATCGGACCAGAGCCTGCTGGGCGCCATACGTGACGGCAAACGCGGCGTCATCTATTATCACCGGGACGAATGCGTAGCCTGGG
>JANWKK010000299.1 GCA_025451425.1 Gemmatimonadaceae bacterium | reverse complement strand
CGGTTCCCGCCGGCGGCGGCGCGGTGTTCGAGACCGTCTTCGAGAAGGACCCGAGCGGCGAGGGACTATATCCCTTCGTGACGCACAGCTTCGCCGATGCGGAGAAGGGTGCAGTCGGGATCATTCAGGTGGGCGCGCCGAAGGTGTACGCAACGATGAACCACTAGGCGCAGAGGGTTGTGGGTAGAGAGTAGAGGGTAGAGGGTTGTGGGTAGAGAGTAAACCACCCTCTACTCTACCCTCTACCCGCAATCCTCTGCCTCTTCACTTCACCGTTAGGTCCTTCGTCTGCACCTCCTGTCCGTTGACCAGCAGGTGCAGCGTGTATTTGCCGGCGGGCCAGCCGCTCGGCTTGAAGATGTGAAACTCGGTGTACGCGTCTCCGGTTGGGGAGATTGTCTCGTTGCTCTCAGTCACCACTTGACCGTCCTGATACGTCCAGCGCGCTACGAGGTTCGCACTTTGTGCTGTGCCCGTCGTGTGCACCGAGGCGTAGATGGTGTCGCGCGGGGAGAAAGTGTCCGTCTGGTCGGCGACGCGCTTGTCTGCACTGACGCTTCGGCCGAGGGTCACGTCGGCGACCTGCGGCGCCGTAGCCCCAGGAGCGATCGCGCCTCCCGACGTCTGCGTGGCGGGCTGCTCTTTCTTCCCGCATGCGTTGGCCGTCGCGAGCGCCAGGACAAACAGCGCGGCACGGATGGTCGTCGCCGTCATGATTGATGATCGCATCGTTACAGGTCCTCAGGCGTTAGGCGGAAGAGTGAGTACCTGACCCGGCTGGATCAGATCGGGATTCTTGATCTTGTCGCGCTTGGCGTCGAAGATCGCGTGCCACTTGTTGGCGTCGCCGTAGACGTGCTTGGCGATCTTCGATAGACTGTCGCCGGATTGGACCGTGTAGCTTTGCGGCTTGTCGGCCGGCGCGGTGCTGGAGCTCCCGGCTTGCACGTCGGAAAAATTGGCCGCAGGCTTGTCGCCGCTGTTCGCGTTGCTGTCTGGCATCCGTTCGTCCTCTCATCACGGGGTTGCCTGACGAGAAGCAGGATGCGTTCCGGCAAGCGGACTGCACCTCGGGTGGCGATCTTCCCGAACGTACTCGAGCGAGTGAGGCCAGAGCCCAACTCGCTCGGTGTGCATTGGATCACAAAGGCGCGCGATCGCTATTTCTGATCTGCGATCTCGATCCTGCACCCATGCGTGAATCAAAGAGCAGGCGGAACGAAGACTCAACGATCGGAAAGCCTCAGTTAGGCTTCGAGCTCACGATTCAGCGTCGACCGATCACGATCGAAGACGTATGTCCGCGTCATGAGCTTGCGATCCGCGACCGCCTTCACGATATCGAGCGTCGTGACGATCCCAACGAGCTCGCCATTCTGGACGACGAGCACGCGGTGAATCGATTTCTCTCGCATGAGATCGGCCGCGCTGCAGACATCGTCGTGTGGCGAGAGAGCGACGAGCGGCCGCGACATGATCTCCTCGACGCAGTGTTCGTCGAGAATGTCCACGTCGCTGGCCTTCGGGTTGTTCACGCGCTCAGTAACGTCGTCGCTTGCCTCCGCCCAGAGATCGGTGAAATACGACGTCGGTGGCGCACCGTCGCTCGTCGAGCCTTCCTCGAGAGACACACCGCTCCATCCGAGCGTATCCACCTCGTCGATGTCTTGGGGGACGCAGCGTGCCGTTGCCGCGAGCTCCAGGATATCGGCAGCGGAGACGACACCGACGACTTTGTTCCCGCTCACGACAGGCGCGCCGCTGATGTGGTGTGCGGCGAACAACTCGGCCGCTTCACGAAGTGTCATCTCCGGCGTCGTCACCACGACGTCGTTCGTCATTATGTCGCTGAGTCGTAGCACGGGATCACCTCGGGTATTTCGGAACGTTATGCGGCCTTCGAAGTCAGGTGAATCAATGCGGGCGCGATCGCGCCGAGTGGCAATACGGAATCGACGGCGCCGGTCGCGATGGCTGCCTGCGGCATCGAGAAATAGCGCGACGTTGCTTCATCTTGCGCGATGACCGTCCCACCTACTTGCTTGACCCGCCGCACGCCGCCGGAGCCGTTGCGACCGAGCCCTGTGAGAACGACCGCGATCATGCGTGGCCCATATGCGTCGGCCGCGCTCGTGAACAGTGATTCGGCGGACGAACGAACGTATGCAATGCGTTGGCCGTCCATGAGCTCGAAGGAATGGTCCGGCCTAACGACCAAATGTGCAGCGCCTGGCGCGAGGTACACCGTTCCTGGTCGAATGGGCTGGCCTGCCTCGGCAATGCGGACGGGGCGCTTCGAGAGTCTGCTGAGTACCTGGGCCAAACCTGGTGTACGCCCGGGCGTGTGATGCTGCACGACAACGATCGGCACATCGAACTCGGCCGGCAGCGCCGATAGGACGTGTCCGAGTGCGGAAATGCCGCCGGCTGAGGCAGTCATCACGATCAAATCGTAGTCGGCCATAAGAGAACCTCGGTGCTTCAACAATCGTCCTGGCCTGCGCTGACATCAGTAGAGTGGGCCGGCGCACAGCCCGCGTCTGTAGTCGGCTACTCGCTTTCGCGTCAGCAATCGCCTGACGATGTCGATTCGTCGTGTCATTCGACCGGGCTGCCTGCATAAAGGGCAAAAGCGATTCCGCTCGCGCGAGTCGAGCAACTGAGAGGAGTCGGTCTTTCTCCGACGCGGCGTACTCCGCCTGCTGACACCACATCGACTCGAACGTGATCAGCTTCTTCGACAGAGCTGGTTGTCTTTCATGTGAGACCGGAGGCTTCCATGCGTCCCCATCGCGTTCTCGTCCTCTATGGAACGAACTATGGACAGACGACGAAGATTGCCACGCGCGTCGCCAATCTCATCGAGGAGAGCGGCGCGATCGTCACTTTTCACGATGTGCGCGAACTGTCGAGTGGCGCGCCGCTCGATACGTACGATGCCGTGGTCATCGGCGCCTCAGTCATTCGCGGCCGGCACCAACGCGCAGTGCAAGCGTTCGTCACGAGACATTATAACATGCTGAATAGCATGCCGACGGCATTCTTTTCAGTGAGTGGATCGGCCGCCAGCCCCGACGAGCGCGGGCGCGCAGACGCGCGGCGTTGCGCCGAGGATTTTCTTCGCGCGACACACTGGCGGCCTGCAATCACGGAACTGATCGGCGGGGCAATGGCCTACACGAAGTACGGCCCGCTCCTCCGCTGGATCATGAAGCAGATCGCGAATCGGAATCACGGGCCGACGGATACGTCCCTCGATCATGAAATGACTGACTGGGCGCAAGTGGCCCAGTTCGCCGATCGCTTTGTCGCACTGCTCGATGATGCGTTGGCGAGCGCCGGGGTCGCGTCGCCGCGATAGCGCCGTTCCGGCGCCGAGTCCGGCGAGTGAGGGGAGGTCCGACGCGATTGTCTCAGAATCGCCGACTGACACGGGAGAGAGCGGAGCGCATCGTGCGACGTGATGTCTCCGACGCCAGCAGCCACGTTAGGTATGTGCCGGCGACACTCTCGCGAGCGAGATGACGATGAGCACCCTTGCAACCAGGCTCGGCGGCGAAGCCATCGAGCCAGTTCAACTTCACGTCGAGCCGGCGATCGAGGGCCGCAACCGCCTGACGACCGCGTTCCGGCTCATCCTGGCGATTCCACATCTGCTGCTCGTCGGCGGCCCAATCGCCGGCGCCCTGACATGGACTTCGGGTGACGCGAATACTCGGAGCGATTGGGCTACCGGCGGCGTCCTCGGCGCGGTCGCAGTGATCGTCGCGTTCATCGCTTGGTTCGCGATCCTGTTTACGGGCGAGTATCCCCCGGGGCTGTGGAATCTCGCCGCGTTCTACTTACGCTGGCGCGTGCGAGCGCTCGCGTACACCTCGCTGCTGCGCGACGAGTATCCGCCGTTCGGCGACGGCGAGTATCCAGCGTCGGTGGTCCTGCAAATGCCGGCCGCGCCGCGGGATCGCGTCAGCGTTGTATTCCGTCTCATTCTCGTGATTCCACAGCTTCTCGCCCTCTGGGCGCTCGGCGTTGCGTGGGCGATCACGACTGTGATCGCGTGGTTTTCAATTGTGCTAACGGGCCGCTATCCCATGCGGCTGTACGAGTTCGGCGTCGGCGTGCTGCGTTGGAACGTTCGGGTCGAAGCGTATTTGCTGCTCCTTCACGACCAGTATCCGCCGTTCTCGTTGACCTAAGCACCGTTCACGGAGCCCCCATACCTGCTGAGGATCACGCGGTCCGGGAGCCCGGGGTTCAAGCGGTTCTGAGGGGCTCGGGAATAGGGGCTAGGGGCTAGGGAAGGTAGGCAGGCGTTAGGTCCTGCAAGGGATGATCGCCTAACGCCCCCTCTAGACCGTAGCCCCTACGCCCCTAGCCCCTTTTCCCGTCAGGGATCTCCCGACATCCCGTCCGAGATCCAGCACAAAAGACCGGGCCTTCTCCTCACGTTTGTTCCACGTTCCGCCTGACAGTTGGACCAACGGCCAATCGGTACTCTCAGAGCACAATCAATCGTGCTGGCGTTCATCGGATCCACCGATGACCCGCCCCCCGGTGAGAGGAGATGGCCCAATGACGAAAAAGTTCCTGACGAGCCTTGCGCTGACCGCCGCTCTGCTGACGATCGCCGGCTCGACGCAAGCTCAATCCGTTCGCCTCGCTGTCGGACCCGAGAGCAAGCTCTGGGTCGAGGGGGGCTCGAACCTTCACGGCTGGAGTTGCAAGGCCAGCTCGATCGACGCAGCAATCGATGTCGACGAAGCCTTTTTGAAGAGCACCAGCGTTTCGCCAACGCTGCTCAAGAAAGTGACCGTCAAGGTGCCCGTGCGGAATCTCAAGTGCGGGCATGGCGGAATGGACAACAATCTGTACAAGGCGCTCAAGGCGGATGATTCGCCCGAGATCAGCTACATCCTCGCGACGTTCGATGTCGTACCAGCCGCCACGAGCGACTCGTTCACAGTCAAGACGGTCGGCGCGCTGACCGTCGCGGGCACTGAGAAAACAGTGAACATGGACGTGACCGCGGCTCGGCTGCCGGACGGCAGCGTGAAGGCCGAGGGCGAGGTCCCTCTTCTGATGACGGACTTCGGCGTGAAGCCGCCGACCGCATTACTCGGTACGCTCCGCACCGACAACAAGATCACCGTGAAGTTCTCACTGCTCGTTGGGCCGCAAACCATAGCCGCCGCTCTGGCCGGCGAACAACGCTGAATCGAGACGTCTGTACCCACACTCATCGTACACTCGAGTCTCCCAGAGGAATTATGAAATACTCAACCAAGCTGCTGCTCGCCGCTGTAGCGATCCCCTTCTTCACCGTATCGCTCGTTGCGCAGCAATTGACCCAGGCCGTCGATTCCGGCACGAAAACGGAAGCCGCGAAGCCCAAGGCGGATTCCACGAAGGATCCCGCCAGCGCGAAGAAGATCAGCAGCGTGCCGGCGATCGAGTTCCAGCACATCCGTCCGGCTGACTCCCGCGGCTTGAACGTGTTCGAGCCGCCCAAGAACGACTCCATCCCCTACACCGGATTCAAGCTCGGTTGGGGCGCGGCGATGACGCAGCAATTCCAGGGGCTTCAACACAGCAATACCGCGGCGCCGAAACTGGATGCGACCGGCACCAATACGAATCAGCTCATCGCAATCGGCAACGGGTTCAACAACGCCGTCGCCAACATCTATCTGAACGCGCAGGTCGCGCGAGGCATTCGACTCGCCATGACGAGCTATGCCTCGGCACGGCACCATCAAGAGTCGTGGATCAAGGACGGCTACGCGTTGATCGATGCATCACCGATCGACAACTCGATCCTGAACAGCATCATGAAGTATACGACACTCCGCGTTGGACACTTCGAGATCGACTACGGCGACGCGCACTATCGCCGCAGCGACAACGGACAGGCGATGTACAATCCGTTCGTCGGCAACTACATCCTCGATGCGTTCACGACGGAGATCGGCGGTGAAGTCTACCTCCGCAACGGTCCGTGGCTCGCGATGGGTGGCGTTACCGGCGGCGAGGTCCATGGTCAAGTGACTTCGCCGACGAAACGGTCGGAGAGCTATCTGGCCAAGCTGGGCGTCGACCAGGAGTGGTCGAAGAATCTGCGCTTCCGTCTTACGGGCTCGATGTACGCGAACGGTCAATCGGCGAGCAACACGCTGTTCAGCGGTGACCGCGCTGGCTCGCGCTCTTACGACGTACTCGAGAACACCACGTCGACCGAGACCGCTAACGCCTGGTCAGGCGCGATTCGCCCGGGCTTCAGCAACAACGTCCATTCCTTTGTCGTGAACCCGTTCGTGAAGGTTGCCGGTGTCGAGCTCTTTGGAAACCTCGAAACCGCCAGTGGTAAGGGCGCGGCCGAGCTGACCAACCGCACCATCCGCCAATATGTCGGCGAGGGACTCTACCGGTTTGCCAATGACCAATTGTATCTCGGCGCCCGATACAACACGGTCAAGGGAGAGCTGGCGGGCATCACGAACGACATCAGCGTCAACCGGTGGCAATACGGCGGCGGCTGGTTCGTCACTCCGCTCCTTCTCGCGAAGCTCGAGTACGTAAATCAGAAGTATCTCGACTTCCCCGTGACGGATATCCGCAGCGGTGGGCAATTCAAGGGCTTCATGGTGGAAGGCGTGCTAGCCTTCTGAAGATCCGCGGATGTTCGCGGAAACAGCAGATCACGCCGATACGCAGGAGAATGGGCGCGCGACCGACGGGTCGCGCGCCGTCTTCGTTGAAGAAAGGCCGGCTCGTTATGCAATCCTGGAGGACCATATGGAGACCGTGATCGAACAACGGGTGGAGAGAGAGCCCGGGACAACGTCAGCGCCGATCGTCGTGGCGACCGATGGGCTGCCACAATCACGCGGCGCGCTGAAGACCGCGCGCGCGCTCGCCGAGCGGCTGCGGAGCACGATGCGGGTGATCGCCGTGCATCCGTCGCTGACCATGATGATCCCGGATGGACAGATGCTGCTCGACCCGAGCGTGATGCGGAGCGTTCGTGACGATCTCGTGCGGCGCGTGCGCGAGCAGTGCACGCTCATCGGCGAGAAAGGACCGCATGTCGACGCGTGCGACGTTCTCGATGGCGAGCCCGCGCGCGTCATTACCGAGAACGCCATCGACAAGCACGCGGAGATCATCGTCGTCGGACTCGGCCGACACGAGCTCGTCGATCGCATCTTCGGCGACGAGACCGCACTCAAAGTCGTGAGACTGAGTCGGGTGCCCGTCCTCGCGGCGCCGGAGCGGGGCGCGAGCGTGCCGCGGCATGCGCTCGTCGGCGTCG
>JANWKK010000298.1 GCA_025451425.1 Gemmatimonadaceae bacterium | reverse complement strand
CTTCATCGCGGGTGCGCTCGTACAGTGGCTCCGCGACGGGCTGGAGTTCTTCCGCACCTCCCCCGAGGTCGAAGCGCTCGCGGCGAAGGTATCCGACAGCGGCGGCGTCTACCTCGTGCCTGCCTTCGCCGGGCTTGGCGCTCCGCATTGGGATCAGTACGCGCGCGGAACGATCGTCGGCCTAACGAGAGGCACGACCAAAGCGCACATTGCTCGCGCGGCGCTCGAGGCGATCGCGCTGCAGACAAAGGAGGTGCTCGCGGCGATGGAGGCCGACGCGGGAATCAAGCTCAAGCAGCTGCGCGTCGACGGCGGCGCGAGCATGAACAATCTGCTCATGCAGCTCCAGGCCGACTTGTTAGGCGTGCCCGTCGTCCGGCCAAAGGTTGCGGAGACGACTGCGTTGGGCGCGGCGTATCTGGCCGGTCTCGCCGTTGGATTCTGGAAATCGCAGGCTGACATCGCGCGGCAGTGGCAGGTCGACAAGCAGTTCGCTCCGAAGATGAAGCCGGCCGAGCGGAAAACGATCGCGAAGGATTGGGACCGTGCGGTGAGCAGAGCGAAGGCCTGGGCGCAGGATTGAAGCTGGATGGTGATGATCGGCACCGCTGTGCAACGTTTCGGTCGTGGAGATCTGGATCTGAATTGCAGTTTGGGCCTGCTCTCGACGTCACGTCCACTACAATCGATCCACCATGTCCGACGCAGACTCCTCATTCGCGCAGTCTTCAACTGGGGTGAACGCCGAAGAGGCCGGAAGCGGCGCGGAAAAAGCACGGATTGGAAAATTGTTGCATGAGGACATCACGAGCTCCGTGATCGGAGCGTTCTACGCCGTATACAACAAGCTCGGGTTCGGATTTCTAGAAAATGTGTATTGTGCGGCTCTGGAACTGGAGCTCAAGAGACGAGGTCTGAACGCTGCGCGTGAAGTCCTCGTACCCGTCTACTACGACGGAGTCCAAATCGCGAAGTACAGGATGGACTTCATCGCGGAGGCTGTCGTTGTCATCGAGGCAAAATCAACAGCCATTCTCCATCCTAACGATTCTCGGCAGCTGCTGAATCTTTTGAAGGCCACACCTTTCGAGGTAGGCCTCTTACTTCACTTCGGTCCAAAACCAAAGTTCCATCGAATGATCGCGTCAGATCACTTCCATCGCGGCTAATCCGGCAGTTTCCGTGCTGTTTCCGGCCCTTTCTGCGTTCAACCCAGTGGATGACAGTTCGTTCAAGGAACTAGCGACGGTCATCGAGGCCGCCGCGCCGCGCGAGTCGCGGCCCGGCCACCAATTCCATCGCCCCGCAATCACCAGCAACGCCGGACTGATCGCCAACCGCATCACCGTTGCATCGATCAATACCGCAAATGCCAAAGCAAAGCCGAGCATCTTCATGAGCAGGAAATCACTGAGCATGAACGCGCCAAACACAGCGATCATGATCGCCGCAGCGCTCGTGATCAGTCGCGCCGTGCGCGTGAGTCCCTCGGCGATCGCCTGACGCTCGCCGAGTCCGGCGACGCGGCCCTCGCGCACGCGCGCGACGAGAAAGACTTCGTAATCCATGCTCAGACCGAACACGACACAGAATACCAATACCGGGATGGCAGGAAAGACGCGGCCGAGTGGGCCGCCGACGCCGAGCAGCGACGTGCCGAATCCCTCCTGGAAAACCAGCGTCACCGCGCCGAACGAAGCGGCGACGACGAGCAAGTTCAGCACGATGGCCTTGAGCGGCACGAGCAGTGAACGGAACCCGATCGCGAGCACGACGAGCGTCGCGACTACGATCAGCGACACGACGCGCGTGAATTGGCGCGGGCCCGCGACCGCATCCTCATAATCGATGTTGAGCGCCGGGACGCCACCGACGCGAACCATCGACGTTCCGGCCGATGTCGCACTCACGGGCGCCATGTCGCGAATGCGTTTGACCAGTGCGGTGAGCTGGTCTGGCGAGAGACTCTCGCGCGGAATCACCTCCAGCATCGCTCCATGCCCGTCGCGGCTTACGAACGTCTGCCTAACGCCGCTGGGCAGGGTCGACAGGAGAACGTCACGCGGCAGCGCCGTACCCAACGGCGCAACGAGACCTGGCAGAGAACGAACGCGCGCGACCGCGGAATCCGCGACGAGCTGCCGTGCCAGGCGCGACGTCGCGGCCCAGCCGCTGTCGTCGACCACCGAGACGTCGGGTGGCAGCTCGAGTGTCAACCGGAGGGTCTGCACGACCGCACCTCGGCCCATTGACGTGAGGTCACGCAACGCAACGGCAGATTCCATCTGCCGCGGCAGCCAGTCGACGGTCGGTTGACCCGTCGTCAGTCGTCGCGCCTGCAACGCCAACAACGACACCGGCAGGCCAGCAACCAACAAGACCCAGCCGGGATAACGTGTCACAAAGACTGCCCACCGTCGCCAGGCAACGAGATTCGAGAACCTAACGACACTCATGCGGCCCACGTCAATCCAACCGCCGAGCGTTGCGAGAACCACCGGCAATAGTGTCGTCGCGACGAGCATCGACACACCAGTCACAAGAAGTCCACCCACGGCCACGGACCGCAGCTCATTGACCGGAATTACGGCCAGCGCCGCGAAACCGATCGCCACCGCCGACGCCGAGAGCAAAATGGTTGGCCCGGCATGGCGCAGCGCCCTCCCCGCAGCACGCTTCGGGTCGTTGTCGACGCACAGCTCCTCGCGAAAGCGCTGCA
This sequence comes from Gemmatimonadaceae bacterium, assembly GCA_025451425.1. The sequence goes on along the minus strand of JANWKK010000298.1, from coordinate 2,409 downwards.
GCACGAGCAACGAGTAATCGATCCCGAGTCCGAGCCCGATCATCGTGACCACGTTCTGCAGAAGGATCGACAGGGACCAGAGACGGCCGACAAGCGCCGCCGCGCCTAACGCCACGCCGATGGAGAGCAGCGCCGCACCGATTGGCAGCGCCGCCGCGATGAGCGAGCCGAATGCCAGGAGCAAGAGAACGAGCGTAACCGGAAGTGCCCGCCACTCCGCGCGTCGCGCATCATCCGCGCTCTTGCGTCGCAGATCGACATTCAACGCGGTCTCTCCTGTCCAGCGCAACGACACGCTCGAGTATTCGCGCCTGAACGCCGATGCGAAGCGCTCCGTCGCCCCGCGCAGCGTGTCGAGCATGACGTCCGGCGGGCGCTGATCCGACAGCCCGACGACGACGAAGTATCCGCCATTGCCAACGAACAGCGGCTCTCGACCATCGAGGTACGAGAAGACGCGCGTCACCCCACGCACCGTCCGGAGTGAATCGAGCAGCCGCGCCAGCACTTGACGTCCAATTGAATCATTCGGCGATGGCAGGCCAGTCGCAACGAGCACGACGGAACGCGCGAAGGGTGACTGAAAGCGCCGCGCAAGCTGCTCGTCCACTGTTGCCGACTCGCTTCCCTCGACGCGCGCCGCAACGCGCAACACGGACTCGAGGTGGCGCGCGTTCGGCAGCAGGAGCGCACACGCGACGATCCAGCCGAGCACGACGACTCCGCGCCGGCGGACGATGAAGTCGGCGACGCTCGACGGCTTCATACCAGTGCGATCTCATAGTGGAGTGGTCGATCGGCCAGCGACGGACCCGCATAGTCGCCAATTGCCGTGCAGACGTAGGCATGCGAATCCGTCGGTTGCGAGAGGAGACCACCGAGCGCGCCTCGAAGCGGATCCCGCATGTCGAGCCCAATCGTCGCGGCAGCATAACGAGCGTCGCGCAGCTCGCCATAGCTCGACCGCACTAGCTCCCGCAGCACTTCGGGTCGCTCTGGAGACACGCAGGCGTGCACCGCGGTACAGTACCGCAACGGCGCGCCGACATCGGGCAGTGTCACGCAACCCGTTAGGCGCGCGACCCCATTGATGAGCGTGCGCACGATACTGAGTCGTAGCGAGTAGCGCATTACACGCAGCTGCTTGAACGACGACTGGTCCCACCAGCCGAGATAGCCGAGCAGGCGGCCGGCGCGGTCACGTGCGAGGCGAAAGTCCGAGATCTCCAACCCGGGCGCGTTGGCAATCCACTCCGCGAGACTGTCGCCGGTGTGTACCGGCGCGAACTGACGCGTCGGCGCGACAACGCGCCAGAGCTCTGCCATCTCCTCGATGTCATTCACCGTCGCGCGATAACACCGGAGCGACCTCTCGCTAAACAGAAGCGGCAGTAGCAGCGGAATCGAGTGAGCTCGTATAGTCGCGAACCGCTCGAAGCGCGGCACGCTGCCGCGCCCGACTGTGCGTCGCTCCATCGCGCGATTGCCGCCAAGTATCGTGAGCAGGATGGGGACATTCGTGCCGGCCATCTCGGCGAGCGCGCAACGCACCCATTCACTCAGCGCGTCCGCCACGCCGGTACCGCGGAATGCTGGGTGCACTTTGAGATCGCCGGCGTAGAGTGTCGTTCGCTCGACGCCGTGCAGATAGGCGCGCCGCTCCGCACCCATCACACACCCCACGACGCGACCGTCCACTTCGGCGACGCCGACGCGCCATTGCGCGCCCTCGAGTCGATTGAGCTGAAAGAAGTCGGGAGCACGTGTCATCGCGAGCGTGATGTCACCTTCCATCGGGCATGCCGCCGCGACATCGATGAGCGCGTCGTTGTCCGACGGCTCCGCGTCGCGGATGCAGATGGTAGGGTGCGCCAGCGTCGCGGTCATATCAATTCTTGGAGTTGACGCGACACACAGCGAAACGACGCAGCACAACGCTCCGGTCTCGTGGAGTCACCCGGTCACCCAACGCTCGATCTTCCACCACGACGCGACGAAAGCGCCCCGGTACCTCCGTCCAACCGACGAAGTTGCGAAAGCAGACCACCGCATTCGGCGTCGCCGTTCGTGCAATCTCGGCGAAGAGCGCATCGACATCGTTAGGTGCAAGCCACTCGCAGATATTCGAGAGTGAGAAGCCGGAGACGCTGTCGTCGGCGAGCGTCCGCAGGTACTCGGTCATCGTGCCATCGACGAGCGTAAGCCGCTCTTTCGACGTGCCGATCGCCTCGCTTCCCGCTTCGGTGAGGTATGGCGGTACGGCGTCGTCGTCGACGTCGTAGCTCCCCGTGATCATGTGATGCAGGAAGTAGTTCCCTCGCACCGGCAGCTCGGTGAGCGCATGCTCGGCGCACCGACGAAAGTGGTCGGCGAAGCTCGGCTGCTCGAGATGTTCGAAGAATGCCGGAT
>JANWKK010000297.1 GCA_025451425.1 Gemmatimonadaceae bacterium | reverse complement strand
GTCACAGACGAGGAGGTCGCGAAATAGGCGAAGAAACCGGGGTGATTCCAGTGCGTGATTCCGGGCACTATCTGCGACTCGAAGTCGCGCAGGATTTCGCCTAACGGCTCGGCGTGTTCTGGCGGCGACACGGGCAACAGCTCGCGAATCTCGCCGGGCACGGAACGTGACAGAACGCTCACCCGCTCCGGATGGTCGAGATAGCGTGCGATCCATTCGAGCGCCGTCTGGCCGTGCGCCAAGAGCTCGGCGGTCGGGAGATCGCCCTGCTCGGACGTTGAGCCGAGCGTGGATGAGCTGGTCATGGGGTTCCTTGCGAGCGACGATGAGAAAATGTAGCGTCTGGCCACTTCAGACCACGATGACGCCCGGATGAGCGGCAGGGTTCACCCCCAGCTGGATCGGATCGTCGAGACGGCGCTTTACGTCGACGACCTCACACGGTCACGCGGCTTCTACGTCGACCTCCTTGGTTGCGAGCCGCTGTTGGACAGCGCGCGCCTGCTGGCGTTGAGCGTTGGCGGCGTGAGCGTGCTTCTACTCTTTCGGCGCGGGGCGACGGGTGAGCCATTGCCGACGGCTGGCGGTGTCGTGCCGCCGCACGGCGGGACGGGAATTCAACACATCGCGTTTGCGGTGCCCGATGAGCAACATCTCCAGCGCTGGGCGACGCGACTCGAGGACTGCGGCGTCGAGATCGAGAGTCGTGTGCGGTGGCAGCGCGGTGGCCAGAGCGTATACGTTCGCGACCCCGACGGGCACTCGATCGAGTTCATCACCCCCGGACTGTGGGCGATATACTAATCGTCACGCCAATCCGAGGTTGCGCAACTACGAACGGAGTGGGGCATGACCTCAACGGACTCCCGCGCGGCGCCTAACGCCACCGGAACCACTTCAGCGCCAGCCAAAGCGTCGCAACCGCCCACAGGGCGAGCAACGCGATTTCCGGCCCAACAACCGCCCACCCCTCACCACGCAGCATGCTCGCGCGCAAGGCATTATTCGTCGCCGTGAGCGGGAGGGCCTGGATCAACGGCTGAAATGCCTTCGGAAAATTCTCCGACGAGAAGAACACGCCGGACAGTACCCACATTGGCATCATCGTCACGTTCATGAGTCCCGACGCGCCCTCGATTGTTTGCGCGCGCGACGCGATCAATAGACCGAGTCCGCCGAAGGCGAACACGCTGGCGAGAATGATGAGCGACAGCTGAATGAGCGATCCGCGAACGGGCACACCGAAAAACACCGCGGCGAAGCCGAGAAGCACGATGACCTCTGCGACAAGCAGCACGAGCCGCGAGATCAGATACGCGAGGAGATACTCTACGCGCGACATCGGTGTCGCGACCAGGCGCTTGAGCAATTTCTTACGGCGCGCGTCGACGATCGTGAACCCGAGTCCCCAGATGCTGCTTCCCATGATGTTCATGCCGAGAAGACCTGGAATGACGAAGTCGATGTAGCGCGAGCCGCGTTCGCGCACGTGCGTCTCGCTCACACTCACCGTGTTCGCGCGGCCGTAGCCGCGCTGGATCGCGTTGTCGACGAGTAGGCGAGCGTTGCGCGCATCGGGTCTGGTTTCATCGAACTGATACTCCACCGTTCCATCAGCGCGAGGGACGACGACGAGGGCGACGCGTCCAATGCGGAGTGCACTGGTCGCGCTATCAGCCGGAAGCAACTCGACGGTGAGACCCGAATCGGCGCGCGCAGCCGCCACCACGCGGGTGGCCGGTGTCGACGGACCGACAACAGCGATGTGCACGACTTCCGCGGGCCGGTTCCGAAACGCTATGCCAAGGCCGATCGCGAGGATGATCGGGAATGCGAACGTCCAGAACACGGCTTCTGGCTCGCGCAGATACTCCTTGAATCGAACCGACGATAATTGCAGCAGCGACGGTGAGATGCCGAAGCGACGGGGACTGGCCGTTTCCATTTCACTCATCGCGTAGCTGCCTCCCGGTGAGGTGGACGAAGACGTCCTCGAGCGTCGCCGAGTGCGTGCGCAGTTCGGCGAGCTGCAGGTCGTGCCGTGTCAGCTCAGCCAACAGCGCTGGCACGCTGCGATGGAGCTCGCTCGAGCGCAGCTCCCACGCGTTGCCATTATTCTCCGCGCCAGCGCGCCGCACGCCGCGCACACAGTCCATCGCACGCAGCGTCTCTTCGTTCAGCCCACCCCCGCCCCCGCCCCCGCCCCCGCTCCCGTCCTGCACGAGCACAAACTCGACGACATGCTCGGCACCTAAAGATGCGATCAGCTCACGGGGCGTACCGAGCGCGATCACGCGGCCGTGGTCGACGATCGCTACGCGGTCGCAAAGACGCTCCGCTTCGTCCATGTAGTGCGTCGTGAGTAGAATCGAACGGCCCATCGCTTTGAATTGCTCAACCAGGTCCCAGATCTGCCGCCGCGATTGCGGATCGAGACCGGTCGTGGGCTCGTCCAGGAACAGCAAGTCGGGATCGCCGACGATCGCGCACGCCAGTGCGAGACGCTGCTTCTGTCCACCCGAGAGCTTGCCGACGCGGCCGTCGCGCTTTTCGTCGAGCTGCACGAGACGGATCACCTCATCAACAGGACGGCCGCGTTGGTAGAAGCTTCGAAACAGCTTGAGCGTCTCGGCTACGGTCAGCTTCTCGGCCAGTTGCGTCTCCTGAAGTTGAATACCCAGTCGCTCGCGCAACTCGCGTTCATCGGTGGTCCACTGGCGTCCGAGGACGACGACGTTGCCCTCGTCAGGCATCGTGAGTCCTTCGCAGATCTCGACGGTGGTCGTCTTGCCGGCGCCGTTAGGCCCGAGGAGCCCGAAGCACTCGCCGGTCGCGATCTCGAGATCCAAACCGTCTACGGCGACGACGTCGTCGTAGCGCTTGCGCAGACCGCGCACCGAGACCGCTAGCGAGTCAGTCACGGCGTGACGCGCGCCTCCGGAGCGGTGCGATCGGCATTAGGGTAATCACGAGAACCAAGCGCAAACCAGGCATCGAGCTCGCGGGGGCAGGTGGAAGGTGATTTTTCGACTGAGCGACGTGTCGCCGTGCTCTAATCGAAAGGAAGGCGTGAAGGAACGCAACTCAGGGTAGGAAAGGGGCGGCCCCTCCGCTAGGCCAATTCACGGCGCCCACTACGTCATCGGACGTGTGGCACGTGCGAATAGGTCTGGACATGTTCGGCCTAACGGTAAATCGCCGTTAGGTGTCCACCCACCATCCGGTTCGCACGCAGACCCGTATGTCCAGGCTTTCTCGCGCTGCCGCCACAAGTTCGATCTCTTCTATCCGGGCGTGCTTCCTGGAGCACGATGGAGATGCCGGTCGTCATCACTGACGTCACGAATCAGATCCAGAACCCAGTCATTGGGGCAGTGCTCGCCAACCCACCGGTTTCCAGCTCATCGCCTTCTCGAAGCAGGCCCAGCTGGCCGGCAACCGTACGACCGAGCTTACGCCCGACGCCGTCGCGTGGCTCGAGCGTACATGCTCAGCAATTTCGAGGACCTCGTTCACTGGGTAGATACCGGCGTGAAGCCTTAGACCGGTTGGAACAGGACGCGCGTGAGCGGGTGGGAGTAAGGCGTCTAGATACTAACGAAACCCAGCGTCGGGCCAGGTCGTACGCCCAGTCGTTGCTCCCACCCCCGCGCCGCTTATGTCAATCCTTCTCGCCGCGATCGTCGCCTGCTCCGTCGCCCTCCAGGCTCAGGCCCAGGCAGACGCCCAAAAGAAGGACAGCACCAAGAAGGACAGCACGAAGGGGGCGTCGCTATCGATCAGCATCGGCAGCGGTCCGATTCGGCGAGGCGACACGATCACGGTAGTGAAGGACAGCACCGATTCGGCGATCGTGGGCGAGCAGCGACGCAGACGACATAGCTACTCTCGGCGGCTTCCGGTCACGGCGAAGGTTCTTGCGACAGCTTTTCGGGACCCAACAGCAAAAGAACTTCTCGAGCGAGCGCGCGTCTCGCGCATGTTGCAGGACTCGGCCCTTCTCAGCTACGACGCGACGGCATATCAACGCATTTCCGCAGGAATGGGCTTCTCGAGAATCGGGCGAGACCGTCTGATTTTCCGGACGGAGAATGTTTCGCGCGTCCGGTGGCAGCGCGGGATAGGTGCCTGGATCGACGTCAAAGGCCAGCGAACCGCGATCCCGATCGCGCCAGCGGAGGCCCAGGAGGAAGCCCAGCAAGACATGGCCGAAGAGGCCGACATGGCGGCCATTCCCTATTACCCAGGGTACGAGGCGCTCTGGATCGGGACTGGTTCGGCGCGATCGAGCGTCGACGAGCGTGAGTTTGTTCACCCCCTCGCCCGTGGATCCGAGGCGTACTACCAGTACGAAAGCGGCGACTCCATCGATATTCGTCTCCCAGACAAATCAACCATCAAGCTGCGTGAGCTCCGCGTTCGGCCGCGTGAGCCCAAATGGAATCTGGTCGTCGGCTCGCTGTGGTTCGACACGAAGAGTGGACAGCTCGTCCGCGCGGCGTATCGGTTCGCGGCGCCGCTCGATATCTGGGAGGTCGCAAAGCAGGACGACCCCCACGCGCAGGATGACGTACCAAAGTGGGTGATGCCGATGATCTCGCCGATGCATGCGCAGATCAGCGCCGTCGCCATTGAGTACGGATTGTATGAGGGACGGTTCTGGCTGCCGCGGCTACGGGCTGCCGAAGGCGGCGCGCAGGTCTCCTTCATGCGCGTGCCGTTCAAGATGGAGCAAAGCTTCAAGTATTCATCGGTGAACGGGCGCGACTCGCTACCGGGACCGGTCGTCGTCGCAAGCCAGCTGCGATTAGACACCCTTCCAGATTCGGTCGCGAATCACATGCGCGATTCGCTGCGAGTGTTGCGGCATGCGCGACGAGACTCCATCAGGGAAGGCCTTCTCAAGGCGCCGCCGAGCGAGTGCGACACGAGCGAGTACAGGATCATGAGGCACACCGAGGGATGGCGGGACGGCGTGCAGCTGCAGACGGCCTATCGCGTGCCATGCGACATCAAGAAGCTCGCGAATTCACCCGACCTGCCCGGCTCGATCTTCGACGCAGGAGAGGAGGTGTTCGGCGCCAAGGAGCGAGACGCACTAATTGCCGAGGCACTGTCGCTGGGCGCGCAGCCGCCATTCCTTCTCGGAACGGGCCATCTGCCCCCGCCCACATTGCGGTGGGGCTCGGAATACATGCGATACAATCGTGTCGAAGGGTTTTCGGTTGGTGGGGAGGCCGAGCAGCAGCTCGGGGGAGGCTACAATGCGCGCGCCGTCGGCCGTATCGGCTTCGCCGATTTCGAGCCTAACGTCGAATTGACCGTCGAGCGAACGAATCTCGAGAAGACGTACGCGCTCACGGGCTACAATCGACTCGTCGCCGCGAACGATTGGGGCAATCCGCTTTCCTTCGGCAGCTCCGTGTCGGCGCTGCTCTTCGGACGGGACGAGGGCTTCTATTACCGCTCGACCGGCGTCGAGCTGACGCGCACGCGTGATCCGCGGAGCGACGGAGCACACATCGACTGGCGGCTGTTCTTCGAGAACGAGCGCACGGCGAAGCAGAAGACGGACTTCTCGCTCGGCCCCTCGTTCATTCCAAACATCGTCGCCGAAAACGAACAATACGTCGGCAGCGGGTTGCGTGTGAATCACACGGCCGGTCGGGATCCGAGAGGATTCCAGCTCCTGACGGACATCCGTCTCGAGGCGGCAATGGCGCTCTCGAAGAACGATTCACTGTGGAATCGTTATGCGCGCGGCGCGGCGGATCTCACATTGTCTCATGGACTGCCGTCGCACTTGATCAGCGCGGTAACCCTTTCTGGCGGAACGACGGCAGGAACGGTGCCGACGCAGCGTTTGTGGTACCTCGGCGGCGCGCAAACCGTACGCGGCCAGCGTCCCGACACGGCGCAGAGCGGCAACGCATACTGGTTCACGCGCACGGAGCTGGCGTACGACGCTGGCGGAGTTCGCCCGTCGTTGTTCAGCGACATCGGCTGGACGGGCGATCGAGAGTTGCTGTACAAGGATCAGATCGGGCGTCCGATGAGCGGCGTCGGCGTCGGCGCCTCCTTCATGCAGGGCTTGTTCCGCTTCGACGTCGCGCGCGGTCTGTATCCGCAGAAGCGCTGGCGTGTCGACACGTACGTAGAAGCCCCGTTCTGATCGTTACTTCGACGTGCCGTCGCTGAGCCGATCTGCCTGACAAAGGAGCGCGAGGAGCGCGTCGTCGTCCAGCGCGGTCCAGTTTTGGGGAATAGGCGCGAGGCGACGGCGCTCATCGCCGGTCTGAAATGCGAGCCATCCTTGTTGCAGCGCGGATGGTACGAGGAGACGAACTTCGCGGCGCTCTGTTGTAACTGCGTCACGCGGCTGGACTGCGGGGTATTCCCCGCTCATGCGCCGCTCGACCACCGCAGGATAAACCTCCCAGACATCCCACGATTTTCCGTCCCCGTCCTTGATCTTTCTATGCGTCATTGCGTGCGTGAGAAAGTCGCCGTCAGCACGCGCACGCCAATGAAAGAGTCGTTCCACTGGGAGCAAAACGCCGAGGCTGCCTCGAGTTCGAGACAATCTCAATGCGTTAGTTCGAGTTCGTACGCTACTCGGAGCGCAATGCCACGGCAGGATCTGCGCGACTCGCTTGCAACGCCGGCACCCACGCCGCCGCGGCGCCGGTGACGGCAAGCAGCATTGGAATCGTGATGAATGTCACCGGGTCGGCGGGCGCGATGTGATACAGCAGCGCACTGAGGCCACGCATCGCGACGAGCGCCACCGTTATGCCGATGGCAACGCCGGCGGTCACAAGCCCCAGTCCGTGCCTAACGACCAGCCAACGCACCTGACCGATGGGTGATCCAAGCGCAATGCGAATCCCCATCTCGCGCGTCCGGCGCCGCGCAACCTGGGCGAGAACGCCGTAGACTCCGACCACGGCCAGCAACAACCCGACTCCGGCGAAAATGACGAGCATCGCCATGAGAAAACGCTCACGGGCGAGCGACGCGGCGCGTATCGCCTCCATCGATCGTGCGTCGGTGATGGCGATGTCACGATCCATCTCGCCGACGATCCGCCGGATCGCTGGGGCGACGCTGGTTGGATCGCCGCCCGCACGGGTCATGAGGGACACCGCCGACTCCACTTCCTGCGCGTACGGGATGTACGCCTCGATCAGCGGCTCGGACGACAGGTCTCGCTGGCGCTCGCCGGCGACGACACCGATGATCGTAGACCACTGCGACGACTTTTCAGGCGCCTTGTCGAAAGTAATGCGCTGGCCGACGGGGTCCTGGCCCTTGAAGTATTTCTGCGCGACCTGCTCGTTGATGACGAGCACGGGCGACGCCCCTTGCTTGTCTGCTGCCGTGATGACGCGTCCGCGGAGTAACCGGACGTGCATGACGCGGAAGTAATCTGGAGTCACCGAGCGATGCGTGATCTCGGTGTAGTACTCGCCAGCAGGCCGTCCCGCGACGACGAAATCGCTCGTGTAGCCTCTATTAACGAGTGGAGGCACCGTCGTGACTGCGGCGCCTTCGACGCCAGGGAGCGCCTTGACACGCTCGATGAGCTGCTCGAAGAAGAGTCGCTGGTGGGATGCGGAGTCGTACTTCGCCCCGGACAATGCGATTTGCGTTGCGAGCACGCCACGCGGATCGAAGCCCGGATCGACATCCATGAGCTCGCGAAAGCTGCGGACGAGCAGGCCGGCGCCTAACGTGAGAACAACGGCGAGGGCCACTTCGCCGACGACGAGCAGCTCCGTCCAGCGGCGCATACGGCGCGAGTCACCGCCGCGCCCTCCTTCCTTCAACGATTCCGCCGGACTGCGACGGCCCATCCAAAATGCGGGCGCCGTACCGAACAGAATGCCGCTCCCGAGCACAATGAGGAGCACGTAGCCGAGCACTGTCCAGTCCACCACGAAGTGTGATGAGCGCAGCATGCCCGCCGGAAGAAGTGCCTCGAGAATTCGGATTCCGAAGACGCCGAGTGCGACGCCGGCGATGCCGCCGAGCACCGAAAGAACGAGGCTCTCCGTGAGTGCCTGCTTCGCAAGGCGCCGACGACCAGCGCCAAGCGTTAGGCGGAGCGCTGCTTCGCGCGCTCGCCCGACGGCGCGAACGAGGAGCAAGTTGCCGACGTTCGCGCAAGCGATGAGGAGCAGCAGCGCGACGGACGCGAGCAACACGAGCAGTGGTAGCTGCGTGTCGCCGACGAGGAAGCGGTGGAGAGGCGTGAGGCCGGCGCCCATGTATTTGTTCGTTTCGGGATACTGGGCCTTGAGACGATTCGCGACTGTCTGAAGCTGCGCGTCTGCGGTCTCCAAGGAGGCACCGGGAGCGAGACGCGCAATCGCGCGTACGAAGTGTGCGCGTCGGAAGGAGATCTGCCCGCGGAACGCTGGCTTCCACGCCATTGGCTGCCAGAAATCCACGCCCTCGACGGGAAAGCTGAATCCCGCGGGCGCAACACCGACGATCTCCACCGGATTGCCATCGATGCGAAGACTACGTCCAACGACACGCGGATCGGCGCCGAAGCGCTCTCGCCAGAGGCGATCGGAGATCACAACGGCGTGCGCGATGCCGCTGGCGGACCAGGTCTCGTCAGGCGTTAGCGCACGCCCGAGCTGCATATGGACGCCGAGCAGATCGAAGAAGTTGCCGGTGACGCCGCCAGCCTTGAGAATCACGGGTGCGCCTTCGCCGGTGAGCGTCGATTGTCCAGCGTTCTCGAAATACAACGCGACGTCCTGAAATGCGCGCACTTGATCCTTCCAATCGAACGCGTTCGCCGGAGCGCAGATTTCCTGATGCCAGCCCTTCTCCGGGTTTTCCTCCCAGAGCATAACGAGCCGACCAGGATTGGCGAAGGGGAGCGGTTTCAGAATCTCCGCGTTGACGGCCGAAAAGATGGTCGTGTTCGCGCCGATTCCCAGGGCGAGCGTGATAATCGCCGCACCGGCAAGCACCGGCGCACGACGCAATGTCCGCAGCGCATAACGAGTATCGGCGGTGAGCTCCTCGAGCCAGCGGCCACGGACGTCGCGGTGGGCTTCCTTCGTCGGCTCGACGCCGCCGAAGTCGCGCAGCGCACGACGACGCGCTTCGGTTGGCGTCATACCGGCTCGTAAATTCTTCTCGGTTTCCATCTCGATGTGGAATCGAAGCTCCTCGTCGAGCTCACGCTCGGCGCTGCCGCGGCGGACGAGAGCGCGAAGGCGCGCGCGGATGCCTTTGACGGTTGCCATTGAATCGACCCCTCAGCTGACCTGCAGAATGAGCTCGACCGCCTCGACGTAACGCCGCCAGCTTGCGGCTTCGTCACCCACCGCACGGCGACCGTCTCGCGTGAGGTTGTAATACTTCGCTCGGCGGTTGTTCTCCGTCGTTCGCCACTCGCTTTCGATCCAGCCCTTCTGCTCGAGGCGCTGCAGAGCGGGGTAAAGCGAGCCCTGATTGACGTCGAGGACGCCGCGAGAGAACTGCTGGATTCGCTGGCTGACGCCCCAGCCGTGCATCGGGGCGAGGGTGAGGGTTTTGAGAACGAGAAGGTCGAGAGTGCCGCGAAGGACGTCAGCAGCGGAGGGCGCAGGAGGCACGGGGCAGAGGGGAGAGAGTAGAGCGTTCGCAGCTAGAGACCAGCAGCTTCTCTAGGTTTCCGACAGAAGGTCAAAGGCGTCCTGTCGAAAGTCAAGAGGAGTGGGACGACAGGGCTCTTCGGCCCTTCGCGCTGTCGGTAGTCGTAATTTCTGCAAATGCGCTTCCCCCAGTTGCGCTTTTTCCCGAGAGATCAGAGTTGGCCGACCTGCGCACCCCACTTCTCGACCTCGGCGCAATAGCTCGGGTCCTCGTAGCGGGACGGGAGAAACCACTTCGCGTATTCCGGCAACGTGCCACCGGTCAGATGCGCCGCGAGAAGATCGGCGCCGGCGTGCGATGCCATGATGCCGAATCCGGACAGCGCGCCTAACACATATGCGCCATCGACGCCGAGTGGGCCGACGAGCGGCCGATTCTCGCTTGTCTTGCAGTAGTAACCGCCATCGACGAGCGCTTGCGACGCCATTCCGAAATAGGCCGACATCCCAGGCATCATCCGAGCGCTGCCACGAATCGCGACCTCGCCGTAACTCGGATCGAATCGCGGTGGCCACGAGTACGAGCGCGGCGCGATGTCGTATGTCCAAATGAGAGACAGCTCATCGCCATGCGGACCGTCTATCGGCCGAACGTGCACGCCGCCGGGGAACGGCGATAGCAACCGCAGCGCGTTCTCGTTATGCATCATCTCGACGCGTTCGGCGTCGTTCCACGGCACAACGACGGGATCGCTCCAGATCAGAAAGGGCAGGTTACGCGCGACGACGCCTCGAGTGTCACGCAGCGTCACCTTCGCGTGCAGCTCGTGAAACAGCGGGAGATCGACGCCGAGAAGGCGCACGAGCTCCGGCAGGCCAGGGCCCGCGGCGAGCGCGACGCGTTCCGTGACAATAGAGGAACCCGAAACGAGACGGACGCGGCGAACCTGGCCCCCCTCGAGTGCGAAGCCGGTGACGCGATCGCACACGAAG
>JANWKK010000296.1 GCA_025451425.1 Gemmatimonadaceae bacterium | reverse complement strand
CGGGCGGTCCATCGCGACCGCCGATCGGCGGCACGTCCACCGGCACAGGCGCGCCTGTGGCCGCCGCCGATACGGGAGCCGCTGACCGCTGCGCTACTGGCGTTGAAGGCGGCACCGGCGCCATTGGAACCGGCTCGCCCGCCTGTTTCACCGGTGGCGCCTCCGCCACGACGGGCGGCGTTGTACCGGGCGCTGGTAGCTTCAACACTTCGCCGGGATAGATCCAATGCGGATCGTCGATGACGTCGGTGTTGAGCCGGTAGATCTCGGGCCACAGGAAGGAATCGCCAAGGTAGAGCTTCGCGAGATCCCAGAGGGTGTCGCCGCGTTTCACCGCGTGCGACGGTGCCGCTGACTCCTGAGCCCCCGCCGTCGACGTGCCGAGCAACGCAAGGACGAGCGCCGCCGCAATGGCTACGCTCGACGTGCGAATCTTAGATCCAGCCTGCTCCCTGCGAACTGCTCGGCAGACCATAAAAGCACTCCAGTTCGGTCGTGATGTCCGAGATGCGCCGCTCACAAATGACGAATTGGCTGGCGGGAACGAAACGGAGCCGGTTGCTGGTAGCTGGTCGTTGGTCGCTGGTTGTTGGTCGCTGGTTGGCGGCCCGTTGATTCATGGCGCGGTTTTCAGAAGTAAAAGGCCGGCGCCAAGGCGCCGGCCCACCCTTATTTCCAACTACCAGCTACCCACTACCAAAAACCCCTAGAAAGGCAGATCGTCGTCCTCGTCTTCGAGCGCGCCCGGGAAGTCTTCGAAGTCATCTCCTCCAGCGGCTGCCTTGGCCTTCTGCGTCGCTGGTGCCCGACTCGGGCGCTGGCTCGCGCCTTCGCCGTCGCCATCTGGCGCAGCACCACCTCCGCGCGGCGCTCCGAGCATGATCAACTCGCGAACGTTTATCTCGGTGCTGTACCTCGTTTGCCCGTCCTTGTCCTGCCACTGACGGTATTCGACTCGGCCTTCGACGTAGATCTTGTCGCCCTTCTTCACATACCGCTCGACGATATCAGCGAGCTGCGACGCCTTCGAATTCCACACGACGCAACGATGCCACTCGGTCTTCTCCTGCTTCGAGCCGGCAGCGTCGTTCCACGTTCGACTCGTGGCGAGAGAGAAGGTTGCAACACGATTTCCACCCGCTGTCGAACGAACTTCGGGATCATTCCCGAGATTCCCGATCAGCATGACCTTGTTCAGGCTACGGCTCACGTAATCCTCCTGGCGAGAGGGGCTTCAGTTCTCGCCGCGTACAGTGTCATCCAACCCAGTAAAACGCTCAACCGAATTCACGCACCTCGAACAGTTTCTTGGCGAGACCGCTCAAGCTTCTTTACCACAACAGCTTTTGCTTCACAGTTCAGAATGTGGATTAACAGCAATTGGCTCGGTTCGACGTAAGATTACTGCGTCCTCCACCGGCTGACGATAATAGCGACGCCGCCTCCCAACCTCAGCGAATCCACGCGACTCGTACAGTTGTCGTGCACGCAGATTGGAGTTTCGAACCTCGAGAAAAACCTCGTCGGTCTTCTGGCGCCTCGCCTCCTCGAGGGCTGCGTCGAGCAGCGCGGAACCGATACTGCGCCCGCGCGCATCGGGATCGACTGCGAGATTCGCGATCTCACCCTGCCCTCCCGCAAACCACGCGACAACATAACCGAGCGCACGCGGCACAGGAGACTCGTCCGTTCCGTCACGGGCGCAGACAAAAAACATCCGCGAGTGGGCGAGAACGTCCCGAAAGGAACGTTCGGACCACGGATCGGAGAACGAGCGGCGCTCGATTTCGGCGATCGTGGCGATGTCGTCAACGCGAACTCGGCCGACGCGCATAGTCACGTAGACGTTACACCTAACGGCAGCGGCTGTCCGTGGGCAGCCTCCCAGCGCACCTGCGCCTCTGCATTCCGACCGTAAGCCGGCTCCCAACTGCCAAGGTCGACCGGTCCATTCGCCTCGATGATTGTCTGGAGCGCAATCACGCCACGAGCCCGAGGCGCACGATCGATTTCCTGCCCAGGTCCAATCGTTTCGGCACCAAGCGTCCTCGCGATGCCCGGGACATCCTGCTGACGCACGAGGGATGGCGACATGGTCACGACAATCTCCCCGCTGGCTTCGACCGAGAAGCCGGCAACGTACGCCTCACCGCGAAGCGCGTCGAGGGCCGCCAGGTAGCGGCCCGGCCTTGGTGCGCCGTCCCCGGCTGCCAGTAGGGCGAGCGACGAGATCGCGTAGAGCGGACAGCGGACCCCTGCGGCAATGCCCTTCGCGATGGACGCCGCAATGCGCAGACTTGTGAAGCTTCCCGGTCCGGCGCCGCACACGACGCGTGACAGATCGCGACCCGACACGCCGGCGCGCGACAGAGTGGCGACGCCGGCTGGCATCAATGCCTCCGCCTCACGTCCTCGCATCGCGGCGTCGGCGTCGGCCAGCACCTCGCCATCGCGTAGCACCGCGGTGGTCCCGACGTAGGTCGACGCGTCCACGACGAGGGCGATCACCCGTGATCTCCGAATCTTTGCTCGCCGACGTGGCCACCGGCGTAGAGCAGGCGTCGCGTCGGATCGTCGGGAAGGTGCTGCAACAGAATCGGCACGTGATCCGGCGGAAGAAGGGTTCCCGCTCGCTCCGCCCATTCGATGAGCACGAGCGCGTCCGACGAGAGGATCTCATCCCAACCGAGGTTCGCGAGCTCGTCGGGACCGCGGAGCCGGTACAGATCGAGGTGGTAGACCCGCGATCGCGCACCGGCAAATTCGTGCACGAGCGTGAATGTGGGGCTGGTTATCTCGTTAGGCACGCCGTACCCGCGGCAGATCGCGCGCGCGAGGGTCGTTTTGCCGGACCCCAGGTCGCCGCTCAGGGCCACGACGAGCGGAGGGCGAGCGGCCCGACCGACGCGCTCGCCCCAGTCAATGAGCTCGGACTCCGTAACGGCGAGATGACCTCGCGCCGCGAGTGGCGGGACGGGCTGGGAATGGCCTTCCATAGGGAAGGATTCAGCGACTCGCGCGAGAGCCGGTGACGGCGGTTTGCGCGTTCTTCGTCGACGCCGCGCCGTGCGCGCGCACCTCGAACAGCTGATCGCGCAGCTGTGCCGCCAGCTCGAAGTCCATCGCCGCCGCGGCCTCGCGCATTTGCTGCTCGAGCATTTTCTCGAGCGATTCGGTATCCATCACGGCGTAGCCGCGCGCCGGCTCGGCGACTCGACGCTCCTCGCGTTCCGTCGTTCGCGCGTCGGCAACGCGCGTAATGAGCCGTGCCTGATCGACGCTCTTGAGTACCGACGTCGGCGTGATTCCATGCTCGCGATTGTACTCGACCTGTATCACGCGGCGACGGCCGGTCTCCTCGATGCACCGTTGCATCGAGCCGGTGATGCGATCGGCGTAGAAAATCGCGCGACCGTGCACGTTTCGCGCTGCTCGGCCAACGGTCTGGATCAACGAACGATCGCTGCGAAGAAACCCTTCCTGATCGGCATCGAGAATCGCCACGAGGGAAACCTCCGGGAGATCGAGACCCTCACGCAACAGGTTGATGCCAACCAGCACGTCGAACTCGCCGAGCCGGAGACCGCGCACAATCTCCATCCGCTCGATCGCGTCGATGTCCGAGTGCATGTAACGCACTCTCACACCGACCTGTTGGAGATAGTCGGAGAGATCTTCCGCCATGCGCTTCGTGAGCGTGGTGACGAGCACGCGTTCGCCGCGGCGCTCGCGAATGCGAATCTCGTTGAGCAGATCATCAACTTGCCCGCGAACCGGTCGAATCTCGATCTCCGGGTCGATGAGACCCGTCGGTCGAATGATCTGCTCGACGACGACGCCTTCCGATAACTGCAGCTCCAGCTCCGCAGGAGTAGCCGAAACAAAAACGGCGCGCGGGGTTAGGGCGAGGAACTCGTCAAACATCAATGGGCGATTATCCAGGGCGCTCGGCAGGCGGAAGCCATACTCGACAAGAGTGAGCTTGCGCGCACGATCGCCGTTGAACATCCCCGCGATCTGCGGCAGGGTAACATGCGACTCGTCGACGACGACGAGGAAGTCCTCGGGGAAGTAGTCGAACAAACATGCCGGGCGCTCGCCGGCGGCGCGTCCCGAGAGATGTCGCGAGTAATTCTCGATGCCGGCGCAGGTGCCGATCTCGAGCATCATCTCGACGTCGAAATTGGTGCGCGATTCGAGTCGCTGAGCTTCGAGCAACTTGCCCTGCTCGCGCAACAGTGTGAGTCGTTCCTGGAGCTCGTCGCGAATGAGCTTTATGGCACGCTCGAGCGTCGGCCGCTGTGTGACGAAATGCTTGGCCGGGTAGATCGCCGCACGATCGAGCGTCGCGATCGTCTCGCCGGTGAGGACGTTGATCTTGGAGATGCACTCGACCTCGTCGCCCCACATTTCCACGCGAACGCCTTGCTCCTCGTAGGCGGGGAAGATCTCCACCGTGTCGCCACGCACGCGGAACGTCCCGCGCTCGAACGCAACGTCGTTTCGACTGTACTGAATCTTCACGAGCGAGCGGAGGATCTGATCGCGAGCGACCTTCTCACCCTTCGTGAGCGTGACCATCTGCTCCTTGTACTGCACCGGATCGCCGAGGCCGTAGATCGCGGACACCGTGGCGACGATGACGACGTCGTCGCGCTCCATGAGACTCGAGGTCGCCCGCAGACGAAGTCGGTCGATGTCTTCGTTGATCGACGCGTCTTTTTCGATATACGTGTCGGTGGACGGGACGTATGCTTCCGGCTGATAGTAGTCGTAGTACGAGATGAAGTACTCGACCGCGTTATGCGGCAGAAAGCTCTTGAGCTCTCCGTAGAGCTGCGCCGCGAGGGTCTTGTTGTGGGAGAGCACGAGCGTGGGCTTTCCGTGCTCCTTGATGACGTTCGCCATCGTCATCGTCTTGCCCGAGCCGGTGACGCCGAGGAGTGTCTGGAAGCGATCGCCCCGCTCGAGCCCACGCGATAGCTCGGCGATGGCTTTGGGCTGATCGCCGGCGGGCTTGAAGGGAGCTTGGAGGTCGAAATCGGCGCGGGCCATGGCGAAATATACTATCGGCTTCCGGGGTTTGTTCGGGGATGCTAGTGGTTGGTAGTTGGTCGTTCGTGGCTGGTGAAAATGAGCGCGGCGAGCTTTGCTCGCCGCCGACCGAAATCACCAACAACCAACCACGAATCACCAACCACTTATTCCTTATTCCGCCGTCAGCCTTTCCCTTCGCGCCACCTCGGTAATGCCTTTCACCCGCCGCACGGACTTGATGATCTTCTGTAGGTGCGCAAGGTTCTCGACCTCGACGAGCACGGATCCAATGATCTTCCCGTCGGTGCTGCGTAGGTCCATGCTCTTGATGTCGGTGCCTGTCGAGCTTACGGCGGCGGCGACGTCGGCGTAGAGTCCACGGCGGTCGTTCCCCTCGAGCGCGAGCCGCACCAGGAACCGCTCGCCCTGCGCTTCTTGCCAGTCGATCTCGAGCCGGCGCTCCGGCTCGTGAGCCAACAGAAGCAGATTGGGGCAGTCGCCGCGATGAATACTGACGCCGCGTCCACGCGTCACGTAGCCAACGACCGGATCTCCGGGAACGGGCTGGCAGCACTGCGCGTAGCGGACCATGAGCCCGTCCACACCCTGGATGCGGACGCCCTTCGAGCCGCGAACGCGGTCGACCAGTCGCTCCAACGCGCTCGGTCTCGCGGCCTCGGGATTCGTGTCGAGGTCGGGATGGACGAACTTGAGAACTTGTAAAACATTGACGTCGCCCTGCCCTATCGACGCCAGCAGGTGCGTGGAGTCGGTGAGGTTCAGCGAACGCGCTGCTTTATCGAGTGCATCGTCGCCGATCTTGGGCAGCCGGCGGCGCTTCAGCTCGCGGTCGAGTATGTCCTGGCCCAGCTTCGTCGCCGACAGCTGCGCCTCTTTGCGCATGACCTGACGGATCTTGTGCCGCGCGCGACCCGTGCGAACGTGAGCGAGCCAATCGCGCGACGGCTTCGCCGTCGGCGCCGTGATGATCTCGACCGTCTCCGAGTTCCGCAGGGGTCGCGAAAGCGGCGCGATGCGGCCGTTCACCTTCGCACCGGCGCAATGGAGACCGATCTCCGTATGCACCGCAAAGGCAAAGTCGATTGGTGTCGCTCCTTTGGGCAACTGAATGACGTCGCCCGTGGGCGTGAACACGAAAATTTCGTCCTGATAGAGATCGAGCTTCAGAAACTCGAGGAACTCGTCAGGCGTCTTCGCGTCCATCTGGAGCTCGAGCACCTGCCGGAACCAGGTCAGGTGCCGGTCCAACTCATCCGAGCTACGCGCGCTTTCCTTGTAACGCCAGTGCGCGGCGATGCCGAAATCCGCCGTACGATGCATGTCGCGCGTGCGAATCTGAATCTCGTACAGCTGGCGGCCGGGGCCGAACACGGTCGTGTGCAGCGATTGATATCCGTTGGACTTTGGCTGCGCGATATAGTCCTTGATGCGCTCCTGCACCGGCGTCCACTGATCGTGCACCACGCCAAGTGCATGATAGCAATCCGGAACGCTGTCGACTAACACGCGAATCGCGAGGAGATCATAAATCTCATCGTACGGTCGCTGGCGCTGTTGCATCTTCTTGTAAATCGACCAGAGATGCTTCGGACGCCCCGTGGCGTCGACGTTGTTGATTCCCGCTCGAGTCAGCGCATTCTCGAGCGGTTCCCGCATCTGCTTGATCAGCGCTTCCCGCTCGCCGCGCTTTTGCGCCACCTTCTTTGCAAGAGCACGATACTCCTCAGCTTCGAGATGCTTGAACGCGAGGTCCTCGAGCTCCCACCGCATCTTCGCCATACCGAAGCGATGCGCGAGGGGCGCGTAGAGATCGCGTGTCTCCTGCGCGATGCGTCGCCGCTTCTCTTCCGAGAGAAAGTCGAGCGTACGCATGTTGTGCAGGCGATCGGCCAGCTTGACGATGATGACGCGAGCGTCCTTGGCAATCGAGAGGAGGAGCTTGCGGTAGCTCTCGACCTGGCGGTCCTGGTTCGACCCACCCGATGGCAGCTTCGCGATCTTCGTCAGGCCGTCGACGATGCTCGCGATCTCGCGGCCGAACTCGCGATCGACGTCGGCGATCGCGACCTTCGTGTCTTCGACGACGTCGTGCAGCAGACCGCACGCAACAGTGGTCGAATCGAGCTGCAGGTCAGCGAGAATCTTTGCGACTTCCACCGCGTGGCTGATGAACGGCTCGCCCGAGTTGCGCACCTGGCCGCGGTGAGCTTGCTCGCCGAACTGGTAGGCGCGAACCAGCAGGTCGCGATCGAGCTTGTCGTGGAGAGGATGCTCGTCCTCGCGCCAACCCGGGATGAATTCCCCGCCCCGTTTCTCGCCAACTGGTGCCGTTGCCGTCACAGCAGACCTGCCTCCGCGAAGCTCGTGTACCGTCCTCGTCCCACGATAACGTGGTCGTGCACCGGAATGTCCAGCAACCGACCCGCCGCGACGAGCTGTTCCGTTACCACGCGATCATCCGCCGACGGCGTTGGGTCGCCGCTCGGATGATTGTGGACCAGGATGATCGCCGCCGCCCGCTCGGCGATTGCCTCGCGAAAAACCTCGCGTGGATGGACGAGCGACGAATTGAGTATACCCCGGGTGACCATGATGTCTCGTTCCAATCGATGCTGCGAATCCAGTACCGCCACGTGAAACTCCTCGACCGGAAGATCTTCCAGGCGGGCGGCGAATAGCTCAACGACGTCCCGCGGCGACCGAACAGGTGCGCCATCGTCCCTCGATTCCGCGGCCATCCGTCGACCAAGTTCCAAGGCGGCGTG
>JANWKK010000295.1 GCA_025451425.1 Gemmatimonadaceae bacterium | reverse complement strand
GATGGAGGGAATGCCTGGCGCTCCCGTACAGCCTAACGAGTACTGGAACCCGACGCCGGTAGTCAAGGCGCAGGTGCAGCGCCCGAGTCCGACCATCGCGCCGGCAGCAATGCCCGCAATGACCAGCCGGCTGAGCATGGCCGACGTCGTGGATCTGGCCCTGCGCAACAATCCGGCAACCCGATTGTCCTGGGCGCAGGCGCGCGCGTCCGCGGACGCGTACGGAGCGAGTCGCGGTCAATATTTCCCCAGCCTCTCGATCGACGTCGGCGGCTCGCAAGCGCAGCCGCTCGCGCCGAGTGGCGTGTTGTCCCAACGCTATCAGTACGGGCCTACGCTCAGCCTGTCTTATCTCGTTATCGACTTTGGTGGCCGAGCCGGCAACGTTGACTTTGCTCGCCAGACAGCCGTTGCAGCCGACCTCTCGCATAACGTCTCGGTACAGAACACAATTCTGACCGCGGAGCAAGCGCTCTTCGATTATCAGGCGGCGCGCGCACAGCGCGACGCGCAGCGAACAGCCGTCGAAGAAGCTACCGCGAATCTCAACGCCGCCGAGGAGCGTCATCGAGTTGGACTGGCGACGATTGCTGACGTGCTACAGGCGCGAACCGCTCGATCCCAGGCCCAGCTCACGCTCGAGTCGTTCGAGGGCGCAGTGCATATCGCGCAGGGCTCGCTTGCGGTGGCCATGGGGATTCCGGCGAACGCGTCATATGAGCCGCCGACTCTAACCGACTCCCTCTGTCCGGATTCGCTTGGCGTCATCACGCAATCGATTGACACGATGATCGCCGTGGCAACGCGGGAACGACCTGACCTCGAGGCAGCGCGCTCAGAGGCCGCAGCGGCAGCGGCGCAAGTTCGGGTCGCGAGATCGGGACTTTATCCTACGGTTTCGCTCAACGCGAACAGCGGCTATACGTCGTCAAGCGTGCAGGGATTTCGGGGCCGAACATACAGCATTGGATTCACTCTCGATCTTCCCGCGTTCACCGGCATGGCGCGACAGTACTCGCTTCGATCAGCGTCAGATCAGCTCGACGCCGCGAACGCGCGCGCCGAACAGACGCGTCAGCAAATTGCTCTCCAGGTATTCACCGCGTATTACAATTTGAAAACAGCCACCGATCGCGTGCGCACCGCGGCGGATCTGCTCGCCAGCGCGACGGAATCGGAGAGCGTGGCGCGTGGGCGTTACCGAGAGGGCGTCGGCAGCATCGTGGATTTGCTCATCGCCCAATCGGCACTTGCGGACGCGCGTGGACAAGATGCGCAGGCGGTATGGCAGTGGCACAGCTCGTTGGCGCAACTGGTACACGACGTTGGCGTAGTGGGCCTTCACGGGGAAGCGCTCGCGCCGTTAGGCGCCGACACATCACGGACGAATCGGTGAGACTGAACGATATGGGTGTTGGATATTCACGACTTGTTGGCTTCGTCGCATTTGCGGCGCTCGCCGCGTGTGGTCGTAAGGCGCCCGAGCGCTCGCCGACTATTCCCGTCTCTGTGACGCCGGTAGTACGTATCGATGCGCCGGCACTCGTTGCATCGAATGGGGTTGTCGAACCGGTGCAGACGGTGTCCGTCGAAGCACAGGTTGGCGGCACGCTGACGGAAGTCAGCTTCCAGGAAGGCGAAGAAGTCTCGGAGGGTCAGGTGCTCTTCCGCATCGACCCGCGGCCGTTCCAGTCGGCGCTACGTCAGGCCGAGGGAGTACTCGCGCGCGACAAGGCGCAGGCGCTGAGCTCTCAACGCGACGCCGAGCGATACAAGGCGCTCGTTGCGAAAGACTACGTAACGCAATCGCAGGCAGAGCAGGCGCAAGCCCAGGCGAGTTCGATGCTGGCGACCGTGCAATCGGACAGCGCCGCTGTCGAGAATGCTCGATTGAATCTCGAGTACACAACGATCCGCGCGCCGATTGGAGGGCGAACAGGAAGCTTGCTCGTCAAGCGCGGCAATCTCGTGAAGCAGAATAATGGCCCGTTGGTGGTGATCAACCAGCTGCAGCCGATCTTCGTTCGCTTTCCCGTGACGGCGCGCGATTTTCTCACGCTACGGCGGCGCGCGGCGAGTGGATCGGTGCCAGTGCGAGTTACGGCATCTGACAGCACCGTGTTGCCGGAGCAGGGCTCGCTCTCGTTTCTCGACAATGCCGTCGACAGTCTGACGGGAACTGTGACCGCGAAGGCTCGGTTCACGAATTCGTCGCGAGTGTTATGGCCTGGCGAGTACGTGCGCGTGTCCGTGCAGCTCGACGTCCACAGCGGAGCGATCGCCGTGCCAACCACGGCGGTGTTGAATGGACAGGAAGGTACGTACGTATACGTGGTGGACAGCGAGAAAAACGCGCACGTACGCACGGTCTCGGTGGGACAGGCGGTGGGGGATTTTACCGTCATCGAGCACGGTGTCGAGCCGGGTGAGCATGTCGTCGTCGACGGGCAGTCGCGGCTCGTGCCGGGCGCGAAAGTGGACGCCAAGGAGCAGGCGACGCCGGTGGCCTCGCGGCCCGCTGGATCGGGAATAGACGAATGAATCTCTCAGCGCTGTTCATCCGGCGACCGGTTACGACCGTGTTGTTCATGGTCGGCCTCATCGTGTTTGGCATAACGGCGTACCGTCGCCTCCCGGTGAGCGATCTACCGACCGTCGATTTTCCGACGATTCAGGTTTCAGCGACGCTGCCTGGTGCGAGCCCCGAGACGATGGCGGCCGCGGTGGCGACGCCGCTCGAGAAACAGTTCTCGACGATCGCCGGCATCGACAACATGACGTCGATCTCGAACCTCGGCTCGACTTCGATCACCATTCAGTTCGCGCTCGACCGAAACATTGACGCGGCCGCGCAGGACGTTCAGGCGATGATCGCGAAGACGCTGAGCAATCTCCCACCGGGGATCATTCCGCCATCGTACCAGAAGGTGAATCCAGCCGATCAGGCAATCCTGCTCTTTGCCTTGACGTCGAAGCTCATGCCGTTGTCGCAGCTCGACGAGTACGGCGAGACGGTGCTCGCGCAGCGCATCTCGATGGTCGCGGGTGTGGCGCAGGTCGTGGTGTATGGTTCGCAGAAGTACGCCGTGCGCGTGCAGCTCGATCCGACGGCGCTCGCGTATAGAAAGATTGGCATCGACGAAGTTGCGAACGCCATTAACAACCAAAACGTGAATCTTCCCACCGGTGTGTTGTGGGGGCCGAACAAGGCGTTCACGGTGCAGGCAAATGGACAGCTGCAAGACGCCGCGTCGTTCTCGCGCATGGTCGTGACGTATCGCAACGGCGCGCCCGTCAAGCTCGGCGACATCGGCCATGTACTGGACGATGTTCAGAACAATAAAGTGGCGAGCTGGTACAACGGCGAGCGCGCGATCGTGCTGGCGATTCAGCGGCAGCCGGGTTCGAACACGGTCGCGGTGGCGTCGGGCGTCAAGGATCTCGTTGAAAAGCTGCGATCGCAGATTCCTGGTAGCGTACATCTCACGACGCTGATCGATCGCACCGTCCCGATCGAGGAGTCGGTTCGCGACGTGAAGATGACGCTGCTTCTGACGCTCGTCCTTGTCGTGGCGGTCATTTTCTTGTTCCTGCGCAACGTCTCGGCGACGATCATTCCAAGCCTCGCGTTGCCGATCTCAGTCGTCGGCACGTTCGCGGTGATGTATCTCCTCGACTACAGCCTCGACAATCTGTCGTTGATGGCGTTGACGCTCGCGGTTGGCTTCGTGGTCGACGACGCGATCGTCATGCTCGAGAACATCGTTAGGCACATGGAGATGGGGAAACCGCCGCTCAAGGCCGCCTTCGACGGCTCGGCGGAGGTCGGCTTCACCATTCTCTCGATGACGATCTCGCTCGTCGCGGTTTTTATTCCGATTCTCTTCCTAGGCGGGATCATCGGTCGGTTGTTCCACGAGTTCGCCGTCGTGATCGCTGTGGCGATCCTGATGTCGGGCATCGTGTCGCTGACGTTGACGCCGATGCTCTCGAGCCGCGTGCTTCGCGCGCATGGCCACCAAGAGCATGGGCGGTTGTACAACATCACCGAGCGTGGCTGGGAATCGCTGCTGGGCTGGTACTCGAAGTCGCTCCACTGGGTTATGGAGCACCGCCGATCGATGTTGGTGTTCTCGGCGGGAATTCTCGCGGGCACGATTGTCCTGTTCGTGCTGGTGCCGAAGGGATTCATCCCGAGCCAGGATAACGGCAGTCTCTCGGTCACGACCGAGGCAGCAATGGGGACATCGTTCCTGGACATGATCGCGCATCAGCGAGAGGTCGCGTCGATCATCCAACAGGACACGAACATCTCTGGCTTCATGTCATCGGTTGGCGGCGGTGGCGGCAGCAACCAATCGCTCAATCAAGGTCGCTTTCTCATCGGTCTCAAACCGCGCAGTGATCGGAAAAACGCCGACGAGATCATCGCCGAGCTGCGGCCGAAGGTCGCGCGCGTGCCGGGCATGGTGGTGTTCATGCAGAACCCGCCGGCCATCCAGATCGGCGGCCGTGTCGCCAAGAGTCTGTATCAGTTCACGATGCAGAGCTCGGACATCGCCTCACTGTATCCGGCGGCGCAGAAGCTCGTCGACGAAGCGAAGAAGTCGAAGGTCCTTCAGGATGTCACAAGCGATCTCATGCTCGGGAATCCGCAGGCGAGCATCCAGATCGACCGCGAGCGCGCTGCATCGTTAGGTGTCAACGCGACGCAGATCGAAATGGCGCTGTACGACGCCTACGGCTCGCGCCAGGTTTCGACCATCTACACCCCGAACAATGAGTACTGGGTGGTGATGGAGCTGCTCCCGCAGTATCAGCTGGACCTTTCGGCGCTCTCGCTGCTGTACGTGCAAGCGAACAACGGGACGCTCGTGCCGCTGAGCGCGGTGGCGACCGTGACGCAGAGCAATGGGCCGGTCGCAGTGAATCACGCCGGCCAGCTACCATCGGTGACGCTGTCGTTCAACTTGCGACCGGGCGTTGCGTTAGGCGACGCGGTCAACGAAGTCCAGCACATCGCCCGCAACACGCTGCCTTCAACGATCGCCACCAACTTCTCAGGGACGGCACAGGCCTTCCAAGCGGCGCAGGCGGGCCTCGTCGCGCTGCTCGTAATCGCGATCTTTGTCATCTACGTCGTGCTCGGCGTGCTGTACGAGAGCTTTATTCATCCGATCACGATTCTTTCGGGCTTACCGTTTGCCGCGTTCGGCGCGCTGCTGACGCTGCTGATCTTCCACGTCGATCTCAGCGTGTATGCCTTCGTCGGTATCGTGCTGCTCGTTGGCCTCGTCAAGAAGAACGCGATCATGATGATCGATTTCGCGCTCGAGGCCGAACGAAAGGAGGGGCGTGAGCCCGAGGATGCGATCGTCCACGCGTCGCTGGTGCGTTTCCGTCCAATCATGATGACGACGGTCGCGGCACTGATGGGAACGCTGCCGATTGCACTGTCGATGGGCGCGGGCGCGGAGTCCCGGCGCCCGTTAGGCATCGCGGTCGTCGGCGGACTGGCGTTCTCGCAGCTCATAACGCTGTACGTGACGCCCGTCGTGTACACGTATCTCGCCGGCGTGAGCGATCGGATTGATCGATGGTTGGCGAGTTCGGTGGAGGAAGAGCCGGAGCACATCGAGCGGGAGAGGCCGCAGCTCGTTGGGGTCGGAGACGATTAGTCGCCGATTTTCGAGCGCGAACACGGACTAACGCTGACAATACACGAACTAAGACGGACGAGCTGCATTAGCGGCTGGTCCGTTTGTTCTTTTGGTCGTTTGTAAAGATGAGACGTTCGAACCGGGCTTTCGGACCAATCGAAGTAGAAGGCTTACCTCCGCCGAGGCTACCGCGCAGGTAATTCAGCAGTTGCTTACGATCAGCGACGGCAAGGTCTGAAAGGATTTTTACCTCGACGATCACTTTTCGCTCGACGTCCCATCTGCGCGATCCCACCCCTTCGCCGCGATACCGGACATCAATCACCGCCTCTAATTCGACTATGAGTCGGACGTTCGGTAAGCCGCCATCGCTCGCCTGCAGACGGACGCCAGGAATCCGTAGCCGAGGGCATCGTATACTCGGAAAGAGCACTGGATTATTCTGCTGGTTAATTCTTGTTCATTGAGCATCGGCTCCTGGTGTCGTCTCCGCGTTAGTCGTGTACGTCCGTGCAGGTCCGTGCTAACGCTGTGAGACCGGCGTCATCGACGCGTATCCTTGCCTCGCGTATCGATAGTATTCACGGCAATGTCTCTCCTCCTTTTCACTCTGCTCGTCGGCGGCGGCTCATTCTCGGCCGGACTCCTCGGTGCATTAACGGGACTCGGTGGTGGCATCATCATCGTCCCGATGCTCACGCTGGTCTTCGGCGTCGATCTGCGCTATGCGATCGGCGCGTCGTTGGTCTCCGTCATCGCAACGTCGTCTGGCGCCGCGGCGGCGTACGTCAAAGAAGGTTTTACCAACGTCCGCGTTGGCATGCTACTCGAGATCGCGACGACCGTCGGCGCGTTGG
The DNA here is from genome assembly GCA_025451425.1 of Gemmatimonadaceae bacterium. The sequence continues at coordinate 3,200 of JANWKK010000295.1, read as the reverse complement.
GCGGAGCCTACCTGGCGGGGCGCATCGGGACCGGCGCAATCGCTGTGATCTTCGGACTCGTGTTGCTTTACTCGGCGTATCGCTCCACGAAGCCACTTGCCGAACACGTGTCGACGGAGAATGCGGATCCGCTGGCGATTCGGCTTCGCTTGAATTCCACGTACCCGACGCCTAACGGTTGGCAACCCTACGCGGTTCAGCGCGTGCCGGCAGGCTTCGGTCTCATGTTTCTCGCCGGCATTCTCTCCGGCTTGTTAGGCATCGGCTCCGGGGCACTCAAGGTGCTGGCGATGGATCAGATGATGCACCTGCCGTTCAAGGTCTCGACGACGACAAGCAACTTTATGATCGGCGTGACGGCCGCGGCGAGCGCTGGGATCTACCTCGCCCGCGGGTACATCGACCCGCCCCTCGCCCTGCCGGTGATGCTTGGCGTTCTCGCGGGAGCCCTCACCGGAGCGCGCGTGCTCGCGCATGCAAACACGAAAGTGTTACGACGGATCTTCGCCGTGGTCGTGGTGGTACTTGCTCTGGAGATGCTCTACAAAGGCGTCCGAGGAGGGCTCTGATGGCAACACCGAATAGCGACCGGCGCGAGCGCTGGAGCGATGACGATGTCGACCAATTGCTCGGAAACCTGCTGCGGATCGGCGTCATCGCCGCAACCATCGTCGCCGCAATCGGCGGTGTGCTGTATCTCGCCCAGCATGGCACCGAGCCAACGGGTCATCGGGTGTTCCACGGCGAACCGGCAGAACTGACGCACGTCGCGAGCATTGCCCGAGGTGCGTTCGGCCTACACGCCGCGGCGATCGTCCAGCTCGGGTTGGTGCTGTTGATCGCGACCCCCGTGGCCAGAGTCGCGATGTCGCTTGTCGCGTTCATTCTGCAACGCGATCGCGTCTACATCGTCGTGACCTCGATCGTTCTCGGGCTGCTGATTTTCAGTTTGACAGGCGGCGTCTCCGGTTGAAGAGCGAACGCGCATGCGCAACCGGGCAATTCGTTCGCCCGGGCAGAATGTCCGTTTCCAATTACTGCACTGAATCGTATTGATGTTGCCATGACTCGTTTCCGTTTCCGGGCGGCTTTTGTCGCATTCATTATAGTCGCCGGTCGACCTGTCCTCGCCGCGGCGCAATCACTGCGCGGCTCGCTGGAGAGCGTCGAGCGCATGTACGATCACGCCGTTAGCGACGGGTTGCCGTTCTACGAGAACAGCAACGACGTCCGCTGGGCGGCCGCGCGCGGCGAGCTTGTTCAGCTCCGTACCGACCGCGGCTACGAGGTGCACCGTGTGGCCTTTCCGTTCGTCCGGCCTGCGACGCTGACCTTCGTCGAGCGCCTCGCGTCGGATTACGATCAGGCCTGCAGGGAGGAGTTGGTTGTCACGAGCGGCGTGCGACCCGAGACCCGGCAGCCCTCGAACAGCTCGCAGCGCTCGGTGCATCCAACGGGCATGGCTGTCGACCTCCGTAAACCAAGCGGCCGGTGCCTAACGTGGCTGCGACGCGAGCTGCTTACGCTCGAAGGCGATGGCGTGATCGAGGCAACCGAGGAGCATCACCCGGCCCATTTCCACGTCGCGGTGTTCGGACCCGAGTATCTCCGATTTGCTGGGGCAATGCCGGAGGAGCGGCCGACCGCGATGATCGTCGCGGTGGCACATACGCCGGCGCCAGTGGCCCGGCGTTACAAGGTTCGCGAAGGTGATTCGCTCTGGAGCATTGCTCAGGAGCACTCGACGAGTGTACGCGAGCTCATCGCCGCGAACCGTCTTGCTCACACAACGATTCGCCCCGGGCAGACGCTCGTAATCCCTGGGCACTAGTGGCCAGTAGCAAGTGACGAGTGACGGGTTCATTTCTACTCGCCACTCGTCACTCATCGCTCGCCACTTTGTCATTCCCCACGAATCGCAAGCGTTGGATCCAGGCGCGTAGCGCGGCGCGCGGGAACATACGTCGCGAGCAGTGCGACGGCTGCCAGGACGAGAGGCGTCACAATGAAGGTGAGCGGGTCGGTCGGCACCGTCTCGAAGAGCAACGAGCGAATGAGCCGCGTCGAGGCGAAGGCCGCGACTATGCCGAGACCGGTGCCGAGTGCGGCAAGCCGAATGCCCTCGCCGAGGATCAGCCGTAGGATGCGGCGGTCGCTCGCGCCTAACGCCATGCGGACGCCCATCTCGCGCGTGCGCTGCGCCACGCCATAGGCAATCACACCGTACATGCCGATCGCCGCGAGAAGAAGCGCCACCGCGGCGAACGAGCCGACGAGCGATGTCGCCAGACGGCGCTGTGATTCGGAGCTCGACAGCGTGCTCTCGATCGTGACGAAGCCGCCTTGAAGAGTATTTCCCGCAACCGGAATCGTTGGATCGACGGCGAGGATGGCGCGACGGAGCAACGGGATCTCTCGCTGTGGATTCTGCACGTGGGCGACGATGGTGATCCACGGCCAGACCTCGAGCGTCCATGGCACGAACACCTCGGGAGATGGCTTGACACCTACGGCTTGTTGCCTAACGTCTCTGATTACCCCGATGACGACGCCGTTGATCGGCTTACCATAGTCAGGACGCGCTTGGGACGAGCGTCGCAGTGTGACGCGTTGCCCGATAGGGTCGGCGCCTGGCCATATCTGCTTGGCGAGCGTCTCGTTGACCACGAATCCCGTCTTATCGCGGATATCGGCATCCGTGAACCAACGACCGCGCGCGACCCGCATCCCCATCGTACGTAGGTAGCTCTCCGAGGCCGTGCGGTAGAAGGCTTGCGGCTGTCGAGTCACGTCGTCAGTTCGTCCGTCCACCTGCACCGGCGACGTGACAGCGCCGCCGCCAATTGGCAAGTGATTTACGAATCCGACGTCGCGCACGCCAGGAACGGCATTCATGCTTTCCAGCAGCGCGCGATACAATCCTGACACTGCCGCTGGGTCGTCGTACTTTCCTGCCGGAAAGATGCCGATCGCAACTCGATTATCAGGGTCGAAGCCGAGGTCGACTGATTGCAGCTTGACGAAACTGCGAATGAGTAGCCCCGAGCCGATGAGTAGCATCAACGCGAGCGCAAATTGCGCCGCGATGAGGATGGCGCGAACGCGAGCGTCGTGCCGCCTGCCAACAGACCCATGCGCGCCGCTGCGCAGGCGTGCCAGCGTCGTCGCATGTGTCGCGCGTAGAGCGGGGGCGAGGCCAG
>JANWKK010000294.1 GCA_025451425.1 Gemmatimonadaceae bacterium | reverse complement strand
GCGCACTTTAGCAAAGACAAACAATCTGACCTGGTGCGTGGAGCCCTGTCATCCAGAGGATCGTCAGCGGCTTCAGCGCGTGTCAGAGGTATTAGCGGCCACTTCCCCCTACGGAAGGCGATAATTCCGAAATTCCCGGAAGAGCCCAGAGTGGAGTCCTGGCGGCCACGTGGGCCAAACGTTGCACTACCAAGGAAAACGGCTAATACTGGGATATGAGCCGTGCATTTGTAAACGAGGACGCCGGCGCGGGCGGACCGAAGCGGCACTTCGCTCTCCCGCCTCGTGATGACCCGGGGTACGATGCCGCGGCCGCGCACGCGTTGCTCGAAGCCGCTCGGGAGGGCGAGACGCAGAGCGCGGAAGAAGCGACGGGATACTACTGGGGCGAACGTCGGCTGCACGCGCACGTTCGCCGAATTCTCGAGCGAGCCGAGCGGGACGGGGATGACCGTCTCGCGCAGCTCGCGGCGCGGTTTCTTCGTTAGGCACCGGATGGCGCTCCACCACGTCGACGTCGAAGCGGCCGGCGACATTCCCAATCGTGAGCTGTCACGCTTTCGAGTCGCCTTGCGCGACCTGCGCACGCTCGGCCCCGTGCTCGAATGGTTGCGCGCGCAGGAGCCGCCTCGCGTCGTGAAGGAGATCGTCACCCAGGACGAATACACGCACGACGTGATCGTACCATGGAGCGAGCGGCTCATTCTCGTCTTCGATACGACGTGAGTGGGGGCGAGCACGGCGGTCGCCGTGTGGGCTCATGATCCAACGCCGCGCGAGCTGCTCGATCGGCGTCTCGAGCGCCGTTGGACGCCGACGCCGTCACGACTCAAAGGCGGCGATCGCGTGCTTGGCTACGCCGGATGTGTCGTCACTGGAGTGCCGCATCGCGGGAGCGGCGGATTCGGCCTTCAGGATTGAGCATATTGTAATCGATGCCGAGCTGGCGTGATTTGAGCGCACTCGCCTCCGAGCTCGCGGGTGACGCGAAACGAGCGTACGACCGCGCGCTGGGCAAGACTGGCGCCTATCGGGTGGTTGGCTACCGCGGCTATGCGACGACCGAACGCGCGCTCGTCCTGGGCCGCGTCCTCGAGCACACGCGCATCGCGAGCGCCGAGGCGTCGCAAGCGCGATGGCGCAATGTGTTGGCGATGCTCCAGCGCATCGATGCCGATCCGCTGCCCTTCGCGAAGGTGCAGGCGCGCGTCGGCGACTGCGAGACACATCTCGTCGCCGACGACGAGGGATTTCTGCGGCGTTGGGTCGATATCGACCAACGGCTGCGCGCCGGTGAATGGCACACGGTTCATCTCGCGGTCGTCGCTGGACCGGAGACTCCCGTCGCCACCGCGGCGCACGTCCCCGGAGGTGTGCTCGTGCCGTCGTCGCGCGCGAAACTTGGCGTCATCAGCGACATGGACGACACGGTGCTCCAATCGGAGATCACAAGCTTCGTGCGCGCGGCTCGGCTCATGCTGCTCGAGAATGCGCGCACGCGACTTCCATTTCCGGGCGTCGCCGCGTTCTACCGAGCGCTGGCGCGCGGCGCTGACGGCGCCGGCGCAAATCCAATTTTCTATGTATCGAGCAGCCCGTGGAATCTGCACGATGTGATCGCGGACTTTCTCGAGGCGCAGCAGATTCCGATCGGACCGATGCTCCTTCGCGACTGGGACATCGGCCGGGATATGTTGCGAACGCGCGAGTACAAGCTCCGTCAGATTCGAGAGATTCTGTCGACGTATCCGGCGCTGCCTTTCATACTTGTCGGTGACAGCGGACAGGAGGATCCCGAGATCTACGGCACGCTGGTGACGGAATTTCCCGGTCGCATCCTCGCGATCTACATTCGCAACGTTTCGCAGCATCCCGAGCGCTTCGAATCCATTCGCCGGCTCTCGGAGCGGGTTGGCGCCGCGGGCTCGACGCTGCTGCTCGCGGATGATACGCTCGCCGCCGCGCGCCACGCAGCGGCGCATGGCTGGATTAGCGAAGACTCATTGTCAGACATCGGCAGCGAGAAGCGTGACGACGAGGGGCACACCGGGGCGAAGGTGCCGGCGCCGGGCGTTGAAACCGAGGATGCACCGACCCTCGTCGTCGACCCCGACGTCAAGCGGCGCGACGTGGAGTAGCGAGCTCCGCGATGCATGGTCAGAATAGAAGGACGATGATGCGTCATCCAATCATATGATCGACTCGTTACGTTCTACCGCCTCCCAATCGCCGGCGGACTATCCCATTCACTCGATGGATCGCCCACAACCGCGCGTCGTCGATCCCGGCCCGTATCCGGGAATGCGCAAGCCGCCCTCGGACGCGGTGGTGCTCTTCGACGGACGTTCGCTCGACGACTGGCAATCGGCCGATTCGAGCGGCAAGCCTGCTCGATGGACGGTCGCCGACGGCTACATGGAAGTCGTCGCCGGCACGGGGAACATCGCGACCAAGCGCGGATTCGGCGACGTGCAGCTCCACGTCGAATTCATGGAGCCCGCGCCCACGAAGGGCGAAGGCCAGGGCCGCGGCAACAGCGGCGTGTTTCTCATGGGGATCTACGAAGTGCAGGTGCTCGATTCGTATCAGAACCAAACTTACGCCGACGGCGCGGTCGGCGCGATCTACGGGCAGTTTCCGCCGCTCGTCAACGCGAGCCGTCCACCCGGCGAGTGGCAGACGTACGACATCGTGTTCCATCGCCCGCGCTTCGACGCGAACGGCGACCTAACGAGTCCAGCGCGGATGATGATTCTGTTCAACGGCGTTCTCATTCAAGACGACGCCGTCCTCACAGGCCCTACCGCGCACAAGCAGCGGCCGCCGTACGTCAAGCACCCGGATCGGCTGCCACTCATTCTCCAGGACCACGGCGATTTGGTGCGGTTTCGCAATATCTGGGTGCGCGAGATACCCTAGCCGCGGTTAGGGATCCGGACGGGTTAGCAGGGCCGCTGAAACCGCTGACGCATTGTCATCCTGAGCGAAGCGAAGGATCTAGCATCCTCTGTGATTGACAAGCTTCAAAAAATTGGTTCTTCATGGAATTTCGGGAAAGGGCGGAGATCCGCCGTGAGCCTACGGCACTGAGAGAGTCCAGATTGCTTGTGACGCGAATGCCGCGAAGTAAAAGCGAATCCAACCGAATGGCGTAACGACTCTATCGCGCCGGCTCTTGTCTCTCGTGTTTTCGCTGAGAATTCGCGCCATTCGCGTCCCGACAGATCTCCAAGCCTGAGGCACACTGTCAGCGGTTTCAGCGGCCCCCGGCAATGCCGACGGGCGCCGCATCAGACGATGATGCCAAGGGCCTGCGGCACAACCCGAACGTCAAACCGCCGACCGGTCGCCAGCAGTTCACCATCCGCGACAAACGCATCCTCTCGCCCCGTCTCGATCGTCGCCTCGGTGGCGCGAATCGTCTCGAGCACATGCGGAGGAATTGCCGCCCCTGCGCTCAGTCGTGCGAAGTTGAGCATCAATGAAAATCTCGCACGCGACGGGACATAGCAGATCTCCAGGGAGCCATCGGTGGGGTCTGCTTCTACTGGCAGTACGAGTCCGCCGCCTAACGTACGGTGGTTCGCAACGAAGAGCGCCGAGGCGCGCGTCTCCAACGAGCGCGACTCACCGCTGTCGGCTTCGCGGTACGTGATCCGCAACTGATCATCGATCGCCCACGGCGCGAGCAGCGCCGCCGTCGCCGCTATGCGGTAGACATGTCCGCCCAGGAAATCTGCGATGCGCCGTCTCATCCGCGACCGCTGCTTGAACCGCGTGACCGCGAGCGCCGCCCGCGCAACGAGCGCCAGCCCGCCGACGCCACAGAAAACGCGATCTCCAATCGCAACGAGATCGACGGCGTGCGGCTCACCTTCCGCGATCCGTTGCGCCGCAGCGGCAACCGACTTCGGCACGCCATACTCGCGCGCCAGATCGTTGGCGCTGCCGAGTGGCAGGATGCCTAACGCGGTGTGGGTGCCGGCCAATCCTTCCGCGACGACGTTGATAGTCCCATCGCCGCCCGCCGCCGCCACCACAGCTATCCCCTCCGCCGCCGCGGTACGAGCGAGCTGGGTCGCCTCGCGCGCATCTCGAGGCTCGACGAGCTCAGTCGCATAACGACGAGACAAGGCAGCGAGCGCCGCCGGACGCCAGTCGCGCGCGCCAGCGAGGCGCGACCGCGGATTGGCAAGAATGAGGGCGCGATCAGTCATCCTTTGTCTTGAATGGAGTCGCATTTGCGCGCGCTTCGCGAGAGGGACGGGAGCGAGCACGTAGTGCGAGCGACTTCATATCGTCGCGCGCGGAGCGCGCAAATGCGAAACCCCGCGACATCGGCACGCCGATTATCGCGGGGTTTCATCCGCTGGCAGGATTCGATCGATTGACTCGGCGCCACGACGTGCGTGGCCTGATCGACTTCCCTTTCCCTTGTCGTACGGTCCCGACTCAGGTGCCCTTGTACGGAGAGCTATTAGTTGTGGCCAGCGACCTCACAACCATCTCGACGACGCCGAACTGTCGGCGAGCTGTCTTCGGATGCCGTCGCACCGAAGACCATCACGTCCGGGTATTGACCGATCTCCCGAACGCGTCGCGAAAATGCGACCGATTGTTGACGCCGTCAATCGAGAAGGTTTCCCGAAGGTAGCGAACTGGTGATTGTGGTCGTTGGTCATTGGTGATTGGTCGTTCGTTTTTTCCACCAATTACTAACAACCAACCACCACTAATCACCGACAGTCAACAACGATCAACAAATCAACCACCCACCACGAATCGCCAAATCACGCATTGCGATCGGTGCACGCCGTCCACTTCGAATTGTTCAACTCCGTTTGCGACGGCACGAGCGTGATATCAGAGCCGTACGTGCCGCCCTTGAAGTAATTACCGGTCGGGAACACCTGCGTTTGCGTGCGACCATACTGACGAATGAGCCGACGCATATCGCCTAGGCGATGTGCGGTCATGTACATCCAGAACGCGCGTTCGCGGAACAGCATGTCAACTTGAGCGGAGGGTGTCACCGGATCGACGAGCGGCCCGAGCGAGGTCGCCGTGGTGCTCACCGCGCCGTACTTCTGCGGAGAGCTCCGCAGCGCGTTGAGCGTAGTCAGCCAGGCTGCGTTGCCACTCTTCAGTTGTGACTCCGCCTCGATCAATCGTGCCTCGAGTCCCGTCGCGACGGGGACGACAGCGTCCGTCGTGGGATACTGATTGATAAGTGGAGTGAGTGTGCCGTCCTGACCACGTCCGAGCTTCGTTCCGTCGACGAGAATACGCGGATCCTTCGACGACACGTAATCGAGACCGTTGGTCCCTTCCTTATCGGAGGCGCCGAAGTTTTTGGTCGCGTTCATCCAGTCATAGATCGCATTCACGAGACCCGTCGTGAGCTTCGAGAACTGCGCGTTGTACACGAAGCTCGTCGGCACTGTCGGCGTGAGCGCGGCAGCGCCCGCGTAGTCGTTCATGTCCACGAGCGTCCGCGCTTTGCCGATCGTCGCGAGATACGCCGTGCTCGAGCCGGTGGCCGCAAGACCGAGCGCGCTGTCGAACTGCGCCTTCGCGCGATTGTACATGTCGGCCGTGGTGAGCGTCACCGTGTTGATGTTCGACTGCTCGACGCCGTCCCAGAACGGCACGCCGCTACAGTAGTTCTCGGCCACGATCGAAAAAACGAAACCCTCCTGCGCGTGCAGCTCAGCGAGTTGATCGTTGAGCCCCGACGCGGGCGGGTACTTCGACAGCAAAGTGATAGCCCTAACGAGTCTGGTGTAGGTGTTCCCGACCTGCGTCCACGTGTCGATCGGGAAGTTGTTCGGGTTGATGTTTCGATTGTCCATGTGCTCGGTGCCGGCGCGCGCCGAGAATATCTCGTCACCGAGCATGCCACCGCTGAGGTTCAGCCCGAGTGGGGAGCTGCCGCCGAGGTCACCGCCGATGAATCGCGCGAAGTTGCCGATGGCTGTAATGCGGAACGTTTGCGCACCCGCGGCGCTCTGCGCCGCGTCCGGCGAGATGATATCGGGAGTCTGCACGCCGAGGAGCTCATCGTGCGTGCACCCTCCGACGACGATAGGGCCGGCGAGCGCTATGGCGGCTGCGGCACGGATCAGAGTTGGGCGAATGTTCATAGTATGCTCTCGTCCAGGATGTATGTGGGTGGGCGAGCTCAGAAATTCAGATTGATGCGGGTGATCCAGTAGCGGATCACCGGTGGCGTGCCGAGGTCGTCGTTGCCGCCGCCGGTGTTGTTCACCGAGCGGTTCGCTTCCGGATCGATGCCCGGATACTTCGTCCACAGGACGCCGAGATTTCGGCCGCTGAACACGAGCTGCGCGCCGCGCACGCGCGCGTAGTGCTGAACGAGCCGGTCCGGGATCCGGTACGAGAGCGACAGCTCACGCAGCCGCACGAAGTCGTTTGGCTTGAAGATGCCCCAGCGCGTATTGCCTAACGCCGCTGTACCCGCTGCCACTGCGGCCGCTTGATCGTCGAGGCCCCAGCCCGGCACATTCACTTCCGGCGCATTGCCCGCCGAGACCGCGCGGTTCGAGCCGATGGTGTATGAGTTCCAGAAGTTCCCGCGATAGTCGAAGAGCGCCGTGAAGTTCAGCGCACCATTCAGCAAGCCGAGGGTGTTCGAGAGGCCGGCCTCGTACTCGGGCAGCGTCGATCCGCGGTACGCGTCCGTGGCTGCGAGCGTGATCTCCGCCGGCACAATGATGCCGTCGTTATTTGCATCGTTGTACGTGTACGGGCGGTCCCAGAGGCCATTGAGCGGATACCCAACGACCTGGCGCAGCCCCTGTGGCTTGGCCAACTGCACATCGCCGATGTCGACGAGCTTGTTCTTGATGTGCGAGCCGCTTGCGTGAATGTTCCACGAGAGCGCGCGCATGTTGAGAACTTGTGCATCAAGTGACAGCTCGACGCCGCGGTTCATCACCTTGGCGATGTTCACCCATTGATTTCCGCCGACGCCGAACGATGGCGCGAGCGGTTTGTTGAACAGCTGACCGCGGCTGATCTTGTTGAACAGCGTGAACTCGACGTTCACTCGATCGTTGAGCATCCCAGCGTCGAAGCCACCCTCGTACTCGGTCGTGATCTCCGGCTTCAGGTCTGGGTTGCCGATCGCGCTGATCTGGAGTCCCGGGATTTCCGAAGCGCCGATCGGATAGGTCTGCGCGACGAGGAACTGCAACGCTGCCGTAGAACCCGGCTGCAACCCTGCCTGACCGACCGACGTGCGCAGACGCAGCTTGTCGAGAACCAGGAGCTTCGGGAACCAGCTCTCTTCGGAGATGACGTACGAGAGGTTCGCGCTCGGATATACAGTTGTGCCGACCGAGCGCCCGAACGCGGAGTTCTGATCGGTGCGCGCGCTCACTGTGAGGTACAAACGCTCGAGGTAACTCAACTGTTCGGACAGGAACGCGCCGTAGGTCTTGTTCTCGTCCGTGAATTCGGACGCGAGACGTTGCTGCGCCGCGTTAGGCGTCGATGAGCCGAGGGCCAGACCGTAGCCCTCGCCGAACAGGCGATACGTGCCGGTCTTGAACCACTGCAAGCCGACGGTGGACTGGGTGTTGAAGTCGGCGAAGAGCCGCCGTGTCGCGGCGCCACGGAACGTCGCCGTGTACTGCAGCGTGTTCGTGCGGTTGATGTCCTTCCCGGAGAAGCCCTGCGCGGCCGTCGGGCCCCAGGCCGCGCCGTTGATCGTCCCTTCGCCAGGCAGCTGGATTTGGTAGTTGTTCGAGTTGCCGTTGTCGACGCCGCCTTCCGCGGTGAGCTGCAGCCACGTGATCGGCGACCAGTTGAACGAGCCGCTACCGGTAAATCGCTCCAGCGTTAGGCGCTGATCCACGGAGTAGATGTCGCCGACGTATTCGCGCGCCGTGCCGTTCGTCGCCGTCTTGTAGCCGGGCGCCGAGAAGAGCTGGTTCGACAGACCGGCGAAGAAGGTGCCGTCGAACGGCGTGGTCAGATCGCGATCCGCGTAGCTGCCTGAGACGTCGAGATTCGCGTTGCGTCCAATGGGAAAGTTGAACGAGCCGCGCACCGACGTGTTCTTGAGCCGGTTCGGCCGGATCTGATCCTGACGCGGCGGCAGGCCGCGTGAGGTTGTGATGCGGTCGATCTCCGGCCCCGGCATCTTGTACGGCCCGGTCTCATCCTCACGGTCCATGCTCATGAAGTACTTCACGACGTCGTTGCCGCCCGAAACCTGAAGTCCGGCCTCACCGCGTGGACCGTTGCCGTACGGATCGGAGAGCGACGCCGTCCATGGATTGTAACTCGTTAGGCTATCGATCTTGCACTGATTCAGCGCGCTGGCGGCGATGGTGCAGTGAATCGGATTGCCCGCTGGCAGGCCGCCGGAGAGATTACGGCCCCAGCTCCAGTAATTCGCTGGATACTTCCCGGTGGGCATCGAGGTGACGCCTCCCTCGCCGTAGCCGGACCAGCGGGGCGCACTCGCCGTTCCACGTTTCGTCTTGATGACAATCACGCCATTCGCTGCCGCCGTCCCGTACAACGCCGCTGCCGATGGACCCTTGATGATGTCCATCGTCTCGACGTCGTCCGGATTCAGCGTGAAGCGATTGATGCGTACCCCCGCGCTGGTATTCCCAGGCTCGGAGCTGTTATCGAAGCGGATGCCGTCGACGACAATCAGCGGCTCATTCGACAGCGACAACGAGCTCGTTCCGCGAATGCGCACCGATGCTGAAGAGCCGGTCACGCCCTGGCCCTGGATCACCTGCACGCCGGCCATGCGAGCTTGCAGGAGCTGAGTCACCTGGGTGATCGGAGCCACCTTGGCGACTGAGTCGGCCTTCACCGTCGCGACGACGTTGCCCATTTCGCGGCGGGACATCTCGCCAGTCGCGGTCGTTACCACTTCCTCGAGTCGCGCAACGGCCCGATCGAGGCTGAAGTTCACTGCGGACTGGTTGTTGTCGCTAACGACGACCACCTGACTCTGTTGCTGAAAGCCGATGCGCGCCGCGCGAACCGTAACCTGGCCAGCAGTTATTCCGTTGATCGTGTACTGCCCGTCATTGTTCGTTAGGGCGCCGAGCGACGTACCGACTACGGTGATTTGAGCGGCGACGACCGCTTGGCCGCTCTCCTTGTCAATGACTCGGCCACGAATGCTTCCAACTCGGACGATCGGTGGTCGGGTCGACGTGCTGTGATGCGTGCGTGCCGTGCTCGGGGCGTGCGCGTAAAGCGACGCCGGCACCAGCAGTGAGGCGAAGAGCGCAATACCGCATGCTCGCGAGCGAACCTGGAGCATCCCGTACCTCCGGCGTGGAGTGTGCGCCGCGCCTAACGTCTCTACCGAGTGTGCGATACCGGTTGGCTAGTTAGGCCAGCAGGCCCCCGACGAGGTGACGCGGCCGTGGTGAGGCTGCCTATTTAACCTCCGCGGAGGCCGCCGCGTCAACATGTCACTCGTGATGCATCACGAGTCATGTCTAGCTATTGGGGCCATTGAAATTCGCCACAGCATCAGGAGACAGGTGTCCAGCAAGCAAGAGCTCGCCGACCCGCACGTCTCAGTTTGCGCTCTGGCCAAACGTTAGGTTGCCCCAAGCTCCGATAATCTCTGCTTCACGCGGGCATTGTTAGGCTGCTTCTCCAAAACCGTACGGTAACGAGTAATAGCTTTATCTTTTTCGCCGCGCTGCAGATGCAACGCCGCGAGCAGCCGATCGTTGATCGTGTCCGCCTTGTGCAGCATGTAGCGTGCTTTGCGCTTCGTCGGCTTGTCGTCGGACTTGAAGTCCACGCCCTCGAACGACACCCCATCGCCGCCGGCGTGACAGTACTGGGATCTTCCGGCATTTCTGGGAAAGTTGCGAAGCAGCAGAGTGCTGGGGCCGCTGAAACCGCTGACACGCGCTGACGCCGCTGATGTGTTCCGTCTGTGCGGCG
>JANWKK010000293.1 GCA_025451425.1 Gemmatimonadaceae bacterium | reverse complement strand
AGACGGTGGACGGCAACAAGGTGCCCGCGGCGTTCTACCAGGACTCGCAGGAGCGAGACGAGTTCGTCAACGGCAACGTCGATCTCGCTGACGATCATAGTTGGACCGGGCAGCTCGGTCTGCGAGGAACGGACCTAACGACGAACGAGATGTTCGTTAACACCTCGGCTCCAATCGGTGGCACGTATTCGCTGAACAATGGCCAGATCACGCTCACGGATTCCTTCAACGGCCTAACATTTACTGGTACAGTAGCTAGCGGAACGCTGTCGATCGGCACGGACATCGTCATCGGCGCGACGACGATGCTCGTGTTCCAGAAGTAGCTACAGCGTCGCCGGACGTAAAGCCGCGGTCGCTTCTCTGCGTGGTAGTGGTGCTCGGTGCTTGAGGTGCTAGAGGTACTAGGTGCTAGGTGATAGCGCTCTTCTGCTAGCACCCAGCACCTATACCAGGCACCAAGCGCGCCTGGCACCTAGCACCTGCGCAACCCTGGCGCTCGATCTCACACACCCTCGGCAGCCGTGGAGCTCTCTCGCCGCCGGTGTACTACCGAACTCGTTAGGCACGCTGGGGGCGGGGTCTGGATCGACACCGCCCCGGCGACCGACACCGGCGCGCAAATGCCGAAAATCACCACCCTCGCGACGTACGTGTACAGCCTGAAGTAGCGCGGAACTGGCCTCATCATGGCATCGAAGGTGCCAAATTGGAGATCGTGGCCGCGCATCTGGTTGGGCTCGTAGCACACTACGGTTATGCACTGATCGCCCTTTTCCTCTTCGGTGAAGGCCTGGCGATCCCATTTCCGACCGACACCACCGTCGTCACCGCCTCGGCGTTGGCGGCGCGCGGTCATTTGTCGCTCGCGCTCGTTTTCCTCGTCTCGACGCTGTCGACGACCGCCGGGACGACGGCCGCGTACTATCTCGGCCGCTCCGGCTCCGCGTTCATCTCGCGCCGTGCCCATGGTGGTAACGCGCTCGCGCGCGCCCACCGCTTCTTCGCGCGACACGGCACCAGCGCCGTGCTCTTCGGCCGCTTTGTTCCCGTTGTGCGAATGCTCATCTCCGTCGTTGCCGGCGTCTCGCAGATGGACGCTCGCCGCTTCACACTCTATAACCTCGCCGGCGCTGCGATCTGGGCCTGCGCGTTCTGCGCCGTCGGCTATTTCTTCGGCCACCACGCGGCAGAGTTCTATCATCAGCTCGTTCGCGCCGCCCTCGTTGTTGGGTTCGGTCTCGCCGCGCTGGTAACGCTCGCTGTCGCTGGGGGTTGGCTCATCGAGGATGTCGATGCCGCGTGGCGCGCGGAAGGCACCACGTGGCACCGGGTCTTAATGTCGCGCCCCATACGCTGGCTCGCTGCGCGATCGCCCCGCGCTCAGTCGATTCTCTTCCGCCGATTTTCCCCCGCCAATTACCTTGGCCTCAATCTTACGCTCGGCCTGGGTGTGAGCTTCGTTTTGCTCCTGGTCTTCGCCGCCATCGCGCAGAGCGTTCTCTCGAAGACGGCCATCGTTCGCTTCGATCTCGATCTCGCGGAGGTACTGCACACCGGCGCAACCGAGCGGGGCGTCGCGCTCTCCGTCCTCGTGACGCGACTCGGTACGATGTCGGCCACTGCCGTGTTCGGACTCCCCTTGGCGCTCTGGTATACTTCGCGCCGCGGATGGCTTCCCTTCGCGGGCTGGCTTGCCGCGCTTTCCGGCGCCGAGGTGCTGGCGTGGTCGCTCAAGCATGCGATCCATCGCGAGCGGCCGATCTTCGAAGTCGCGTACGCGAGCGAGCCCTCCTTCAGCTTTCCAAGCAGCCACGTGCTCGGTGCGCTTGTCGGCTACGGCATGATCGTATACTTCGTGATCTGCCTAACGAGCAGCCGGTTCTGGCGCGCGTTGGCCATTGCGCTCGGTGCGGTGCTCGTTGCGGCCGTCGGCTACAGCCGATTGTATCTGGGTCTGCACTTCTTCAGCGATGTCGTTGGCGGCCTCGCGGCCGGCGCGGTGTGGTTGACGACGTGCATCACGGCGCTCGAGGTCGCACGACGAAAGCAGGAAACCGAGCCATTGGGTCCGGCCGCGCGCCACGTACATCATGGGGAGTCCCTGTCGGGCGCCTTGATCAGAGTCCGGGCGGATTCCGTGTCGCAACCTGGAGGACCGTCTTCGCGTAAGCGAGGTACTCGACCAGGAGACTGAACATGGCGTCGCGCGTGGACTCGGACTTCCTCGAGCTCCAGACGGCACTCGCGGGGGAATACTCGCTCGAGCGGGAGCTGGGTCGCGGAGGAATGGGCATCGTCTATCTCGCGCGAGAAGTTCAGCTTAACCGACTCGTGGCGATCAAAGTCCTGCCGAGCTCCGAGCCCAACCACCGAGAGCGCTTCCTTCGCGAAGCGCGGATGGCGGCGTCCCTATCGCATCCGAACATCGTTCCGATTTATCGCGTCGGCGAGGCCGGACCTTTTGTCTACTTCGCAATGGCGTACGTCGACGGAGAGACACTGGGGGAACGGCTCAGAGCGCGGGGACCTCTCGGTCCGGCCCTCGCGACACGAATGCTGCGTGAAGTCGCATGGGCGCTCGCCTACGCACACGGCCGAGGCGTGATTCACCGTGACGTGAAGCCCGACAACATTCTTATCGAGCGATCAACTGGACGCGCGCTCGTCACGGACTTTGGCATCGCGCTCGCCGGAGACGACGAGACCAACGCGGGTCACGTCATGGGAACCGCGCAGTTCATGAGTCCCGAGCAGGCGTTGGCGGGAATCGTCGACGGCCGAAGCGATCTCTACTCGCTCGGCATCGTTGGATACCTCGCCCTCTCGGGGCGGCTTCCCTTCGATGCGGAGAACCTCCCTGCGCTACTCACGAAGCAGGTGAACGAGCCTCCGCAACCGCTGGGTCGCATCGTTCCGGGACTGCCTCGCACTCTTACCGGCTCGATTGATCGCTGTCTCCGGAAGGACGTCTCGGAACGCTTCGCGACGTGTGAGGCGATGGCCGACGCGCTGGACGAGTCTCCATCGAATCGCGCGCAATTGCCAGCCCCGCTTCGACTCTGGCTCCGCGCCGCCGACCCGCTGAAGCCGCTTTATCTGATGTGGAGCACGGTCTTCTTCATGGGAACGTTGTCGGAGTTGCGACGGGGCGACTGGCCCATCACCCTCGCGTTCATGCTGCTGCCCACGATTCCCAGCTTCACCTTCCACGCTCGGAAGCTCCGCAAGGTGCTTGGCGCGGGATACACGCTGCCTGACGTCCAGCATGCGGTGAAGCTGTGGCAGGCAGAAAAGCGCGAGGAGTTGGCCTTCGAGCGAGAAGGCGAGTTGTCAAGCGCACTCCAACTTCTTCGCGGAGCAACGATTGGATTCGCAGCATTGTTCGGGCTCCTGATCAGTGGCGCCATCGACCCGTACATCCTCCTTCGATGGGTGGCGCATACACTTTCGGACCGACTTCTGGCGGCGGCGGTCGTGGCCGGCGCTGGTGTCGTCGCCGCCGTATCGGCGATCGCGTCGCACGCGCTCGGCGTGCCTTTTCTGCCGCGTGATCTTCGTCGTCGCCTAACGGGAGCCGCGCGGACATGGTTCTGGACGAGCCGCGCTGGGGCGATTGTCGCGCGCTTATTGACACCCAAGCGCCGAGAGCGACTCGTCTCGCTCGACTACCGGCCCACCGAGATGGCGCTTGGCCTCGCCGTGGGCGACCTCTTCGACGCGCTCCCCAAGTCGTACCGGATCCACCTCGCCGAGCTGCCGGAGATCGTTAGGCGTCTCGAGGCGCACGCCGCCGCGAGCCGGCTTCAGGTCGAGCAGCTCGAGTCGTTGGACGCCGTCGACAATGGAGCACTGTCGGAGCAGCTGGGGCGCGCGCGGCGCGCGCTGACCGAGGCTGTAGCGGCACTCGAGTCGATCCGACTCGACCTCTTGCGTCTCCATGGCGGCGAAACTGACCTCCGTCCGATTACTTCGGTGCTCGAGGCATCGCAGCAGATCGGCGTGGAGCTCGCGCGCCTAACGCGCTCGCGCGCTGAAGTCGAGAACATCGCCCCGGCGAAGCCGATTCCGACGCTGGCCTGATCGCCGCGGTCAGCGCGGCTTTACTGGCGCGAACTCACCCTTTTGATCGAAGGGAATGGTTCGCGCACCAATCGGCGTGTCGGCCGTAACGGTGCCGACGAGGCGATACGGCACCATCCCGTAACCGACGACCGCGTTCCCCGCAGCGAGAATCCCGCGCAGGCTCACGTCGAGCGGAAGCGCCACGAGCAACGAGTCGTGTCCGCCGACGGTGCGGTGCAATGTGTCCGCGCCTCTCGCCACACCGACGGTGTCGCGCACGAACAGCTCGTAGGTCATCCCCGACGTCGCCAGGCTGTACGGATTCGGGTTGCGCACGAGGAGATTGACCAGTACGCGCCCGCCAAGTGGAGTGATGCTCTCGAGCGACACGCCACGAAACGCGACCGTGGGCGCAGTAAAGAGATGCTTCACTGCAGAGCTGCAGCCGAGTATTGCGAGCGCTGGAAGCGCAAGAACTGAGAGCGTTACACGTCGGTACATAGGATGGAATCTATAGAGCACCAGCGAAGCACCGCGATGCTGATCGCAGGCGTGGCCGGCCCACGCGACACTGGCAACGCGTCGGACCCATCGGCATCATTCGTCGTCACTCTTCCGCCTTCCATCGGAGCCAGTCCGTGTCCAAGACTCACCTTCTGCTCGCCGCCCTTTGCGTGGTGGCCACCAGCTCGGCCCACGCCCAAAGCCGTGCCGATCTCGTCCTTCTGCACGGTGACCTATTCACTGTCGACTCACAGCATCCACGGGCCCAGGCAATCGCCGTTCGCGCCGACCGAATCGCCGCCGTCGGGACGGACGCCGAGATCCAGAAGTGGATTGGGCCAAAGACCCGCGTCGTCGATCTGCAGGGACGGGTCGTTATCCCGGGCTTCATTGACGGTCACGGTCACTACACCGGGCTCGGCGAATCGAAGCTCGTTCTCGACCTGACCAAGGCGCAGACCTGGGACGACATCGTCGCACAGGTTCGCCAAGCCGCGAGCTCGGCGAAGCCTGGCGCCCTCATCGAAGGCCGAGGATGGCACCAGGAGAAGTGGATTCGCGCACCGCAGCCTAACGTGGAAGGCGTTCCGCTGCATGCGTCGCTCGACGCCGCGAGTCCGCGCAATCCCGTGATCCTCGAGCACGCGAGCGGTCACGCGTCGTTCGTGAATGGCGCCGCGCTTCGCCTCGCGGGAGTTACGCGCGAGACGCCGAACCCTGCGGGTGGCGAGATCGTGAAGGATTCGACGGGTGAGCCGACCGGACTGCTCAAGGAGTCAGCGCAGGGATTGATGTCGCGCGCACACGCGAAGCTGCCCCACCTAACGAAGGCGGAAGAAGAGGCGCGCTTCCGGCAGATCGTGAAGCTCGCTGGCGAAGACGCTCTATCGAAGGGTGTGACGAGCTTCCACGACGCAGGCTCCAACTTCGCCACGATCGACGGGTTCAAAGAGCTTGCACGCGAGGGGAAGCTGCCGGTTCGTCTCTATGTGATGGTGCGCTTCGAGACCGACTCCGCACTCGACGCAAAGCTCGACAGCTATCGCATGAACGAGTTCGCGAACGGCATGCTCACCGTTCGCTCGATCAAGCAGCAGATCGACGGCGCGTTAGGCTCGCATGGCGCCTGGTTGCTCGAGCCCTACACGGATCTTCCGTCGAGCAGCGGACTGACGCTTAAACCGGTACCGGCGATCGAGGCGACGGCGCGCGTCGCGATGAAGCACGACTATCAGGTAAACATCCACGCCATCGGCGATCGCGCGAATCGTGAGGTGCTCAACGTCTACGAGCGCATCTTCCGCGACAATCCAACGAAGCACGACCTGCGCTGGCGCGTCGAGCATGCACAGCACCTCGATCCGACAGACGTACCGCGCTTCAAGCAACTCGGCGTCATCGCGTCGATGCAGGGTGTGCATATCATCTCGGACGCGCCGTGGGTGCCGAAGCGGTTGGGTGAAGAGCGGGCTCGTCGCACGTCGTATCTCTGGCGCTCGCTGATGGACGCGGGTGTGATCGTGACGAACGGCACCGACACGCCCGTCGAGGATGTCGACCCAATCATGAGCTTCTATGGAAGCGTGACGCGAAAGGCGCACGACGGCGTGGTCTTCGTCCCCGAGCAGCGCGTGACCCGCGAGGAAGGCTTGCGCGCCTACACGCTCAACAACGCGTACGCGGCGTTCGAGGAGAAGGTGAAAGGTTCGCTCACGCCGGGTAAGTACGCCGACATCGTCGTCCTGTCGAAAAACATCATGACAATTCCGGACGACGAAATTCCAACTGCAAAAGTGGACCTCACGATTCTTGGTGGCAGGGTGCGTTACGAGCGGCGCACCGCCACTACGGCAGCGCGAGCGGGAGGCGCCGAAGAGCGCTGACTTGCCACACGAACGGCGGGAGCGCATGATACGGACCCCCGCCATTTCCGCCGGGCCACCCACTCGGAGGTATCGTCATGCGCTCGCCTCGTCTCGCACTTTTCACGCTCGTCGCAGTTGCCGCGTGCACCACACAACAGGCTCGCCGGACCGATACGACGTCCCCAGCGGCGGCGACGCTAGCGGGCGCGCCAGCCGGGGACGCCGCGGTCAGCAAAGCGATCCAGGCAGCTGATTCCGTGCAGGGCGCCGCGATACTCAGAGGCGATACCGCGGGCGTCGTTGCCTACTACACCGACGACGCCATCTTCATGCCGCCTAACGACCAACTGGCGAAGGGGCATGATGCGATCGTCAAGGCGATTGGCAACATCTTCGCCGCCGGAAAGATCACCGCGTTCTCCACTCATCGCGAAGACCTCCTCGTCACGGGCGATTACGCGATCGAGACGGTGTCGGTCGAGATGACGATCCAGCCAAAAGCCGGAAAGTCGATGACCGATAAAGGAAAAGGCCTCACGGTTTTCAAGAAGCAGCCCGACGGCAGCTATAAGGCGATCCGCGACATTTTCAATAGTGATCTAACGGCGAAGTAGCGGCAGGTGCCGGGTGCTAGGTGCTAGGTGTTAGCACTTTCCTTCTAGCACCTAGCACCCAACACCTCGATGGAGGTTCGCATGAGAAGCAAGCTTTTCAGCGCTTTCGCGCTCGTGTGCCTAACGATTGCGGCGGTGCCGCTCGCCGCGCAGCAGGATCCGAAGCAGCAGAGTACCGCACCAACCATGGTCTCGGCGAAGGGCCTCGCCGAGCAGCTGGGAGCCAAGCTTCAGCCGCGCGAAGACGACGAGCTCCGCATCGGCATGAGCTTCACCGCCGTGCTCGAATCACCGGACAAGCTCGAAGCGTTCGGCATAAAGGGCATGCACGTCGGCGCTCGCGTCACTGTCGCGAGGATCGCCCCAGACAAGATCCGCGTCGAGGTCGACGAGATGACACCCGTCGAGGCGAACGGCAAAGCAACGCTCAAGCTGGACGAGAAAGGCACCCTCGTCGCACCAAAGCCGTAGAGGGCAGTGAGCAGAGGGAAGAGGCTAGAGGGTCTCTACCCTCTACCCTCTTCCCTCTACCCTCTACCCTCTACCCTCTACCCTCTACGCTCAGCGCTCAGCGCGGCTCGCTCGGCGCGCACGTGCGTTAGCCAACCGTGCGGATCGGCCGCCTCGCCACGCACCGTCGACAAAAAGAGTCGCTGTAGCTCTTTGGTCACCGAGCCTGGCTTTCCTGCCCCGACCGTGATCTTGTCGACACTGCGGATCGGCGTGATCTCGGACGCTGTACCCGAGAGGAACACCTCGTCTGCGATGTACAACATCTCACGCGGTAGCGGCTCCTCGCGAATCGGAATCCCCGCGTCAGCGGCAAGCGCCAACACCGTCTCTCGTGTGATGCCCGGAAGCAACGTGCCGTTGATCGGAGGCGTGTAGAGCGTCCCCTTACGAACGAGGAACAGATTCTGACCCGACCCCTCGCTCAACATTCCATCCGTGCCTAACGCGATAGCCTCCGCGAACCCCTTGGCCATCGCTTCCATCTTGATCAGCTGTCCGCCGAGGTAGTTGCCGGCGATCTTCGCCATCGCCGGGATGGTGTTCGGCGCAACCCGATTCCAACTCGCCACGCACGCGTCGACGCCATTCTCGAGCGCCCCCTCGCCGAGGTACGTTCCCCAGGGCCAGCACGGCAAGTAAATGTTGACCGGGCTCGCGAACGGAACCATGCTCGCGGCGCCGTATCCGCGAATGATCATCGGCCGGAGGTAGCAGGAATCCAACTCATTCCGTTCGACCAGCTCACAGCAAGCCGCCACCAGCTCGTCGATCGAGAACGCCAGATCCATCCGATAGATCTTGGCCGAATCCAGCATGCGCTGCAGATGGTCCTGAAGTCGGAAAATTGCCGGACCCCGTGGCGTGCTGTAACAGCGAATCCCTTCGAAGATCGAGGAGCCGAACTGCACGGAATGCGAAAGCACATGGATTTGCGCGTCCTGCCAGCGAATGAACTCGCCGTCGCGCCAGATCCAGCTCGTTTCTGTGAGCTTGTACACGAGGAGAAAGGGCTAAGGAAAAGGGGATTGGTGCCTACCGATACAGCGTAGCGCCGACGGCCAAAACGGGCCAGAGCTAAGTTGACCGACGGAGTCTTCGGGGAACCCGTACGCGTTCGCATCTCTGCGGCCGGAATCGGCGCGTTTATCCATCCCGGGCGCGCGAGCGCACATGCCAGGCGCGACGGTGACCATCGCGATCAGTGCGAAGCTTCGCCGCGGCGCCGGCGGAGTGAACGAATGGCGAACCGAACATCCGAGCGAGCTGACTCGGCAGAAATGGTTTGGCTCGCGGCGTTCTCTCACGGAACACACGAGGCCCGGCGCGTGTAATTAATCTCGTCGGTGTTCCAGTTCTCTCAACAGGCGGCGCCGGAACAAAGGGGCCGCCTGCAGCATTCCAGCGACGTACGACTCCGGTTTCAGCATCACCGAGCGTCAGCGCCGCGAGTGGTTACAACTTTCTAACACTTGAGGTGGATTGACATGTCTGTGTTACCGTCCGGCGGGCGCACGCGGGCGCTCGCTCTCTCCATTGGCAGCGCCGGGGTTGTCGCTTCGGGCGTCATCACGGTGTTGTACGCGCAGTCGGCGCGCCAAGCATCAACCAATGCGCATTCTGGCACTGTCAACACGACGGCCATCGCACCGCTCGTCGAGACGCAGAACGCTTTTGCGGCCGTCGCGCAGTCCGTCACGCCGGCCGTCGTTTCAATTCACATCGAAGGCCAGGTTCCGGCATCGCAGCGCATGCAACAAATGCCTGACTTGCCTGATCTCCGCCAGTTTGGCTTCCCGGACATGGGAGGCTCGCCGTACGGTGGCCGCGGTAATCGCGGTCAGCGCCAGGAAGATCAGGTCATTCACGCCTCGGGCTCGGGATTCATCGTCTCGCCCGATGGAACGATTCTCACGAACAACCACGTCGTCGCCGACGCGAACAAGGTGACCGTGATCCTCTCCGACCGGCGCGAGTTTGACGCGAAGGTCGTAGGTCGCGATCCGACGACCGACGTTGCTGTCATAAAGATCGATGGCCACAACCTTCCGACCGTTGCGCTCGGCAATGACGAGACAGCTCGCGTCGGTGACTGGGTCCTCGCGATCGGCAACCCACTCGGCCTCGACTTCACGGTCACGCAAGGCATCATCAGCGCCAAGGGCCGCGGCCTCGCTGGTCTCTACGACAGCCCCTATGCCGTGGTCGACAACCTCCAGACCGACGCGCCGATTAATCCAGGGAACTCCGGTGGTCCGCTGGTGAACGTGCGCGGCGAAGTGGTCGGTATGAACTCGGCGATCGCCAGCCCCACTGGTAGCTACGCCGGCTATGGCTTCGCGATTCCCGTGACGCTCGTGCGCGACGTCATGAACCAGATCGTCGAGTACGGGCACGTTCGTCGCGGCATCCTGGGCCTTCAGCTCACCGAAGTCAGACAGAAGGACGCGCAGGCAGACAAGCTCGCTCAGGGCGGCGTTGCACAGATTCGCGGGGCGCTGGTCGCGGACTTCCCGCAAGACGGTGCGAGCCCAGCTAAGACGGCTGGAATCCAGAAGGGCGACATCATCGTCAACGCTGACGGTCACGACATCGATCACGTCGCGACGCTGCAGCGCGTGATCCGCGGCGAGAGGCCTGGTGACGTCGTCTCGCTCACACTCGTTCGCCAGGGCGTCGAGAAGACGCTGCACGTGAAGCTCGCGGATGCACCGACCGAGGACCAGCCGAAGCTGGCGGCTCGATAACGTTCTGCTGCCATCCCGAGCGAAGCGAGGGATCTGCACTTAGTTCGGCGAGAGGAGCAGGAGCGCGCGCAACGCGCGCGCGACTCCAAATAAGAATGGATCTGCACCGAGCGACAGCGAGGTGCAGATCCCTCGTCGCTTCGCTCCTCGGGATGAGAGCTAGCGCCGCAGTCGAAGCACCGTTCGAGTGCTCGTTTGCCCGACGCGATCAACAGCCGACACGGCGACGAGATCCGGATCCGCGGTATCGGGGAGCACGAGCTCCCGCGTCGCGACGGGGAGAATGGTCGTCTTCCAATGTTCGTCGCTGTCGCGGATCTGCACGACCCAGAGCGAAACCGCGGCGCTGTCGCCTGCGGAGATCTTCAGCGTTAGGCGGTCGCCGTCGCTCGCATTGACGATCTCCGCGACCGGCGGCCCCGGCGCCTTGCCGCCGAGCCATGGCATCTCCGGAACGAGCGCGGGCTCCCGGTAGCTATCCGACTGCAAGCGATCGCCCAACGAGCCCGAGAGTGGACCCGCGTTGGCGACGAGCGAACCGAGTCGGAAGTGAATGTGCCCGTTGGATTCGATCGATCCTTCGCGAGCATCGCGAAGGATCGTTATCTGTCGTGGGATCTCGTCGATTGGCCAGGGCGGTTGCCCGACCGCGCCCGCGGTATACAGGCCCATCCAGATATGCCGGCCCATCGGGTTCTGCGTCCGCCACCATGCGTCGAGTGCACGAAAGCGATTCTCGGCCGCGTCGACTTGCCAATAGAGCTGTGGCGCGAGATAGTCGACCCATCCTTCGCGCAGCCATTTGCGAGAGTCGGCGTAGGTCTCGCGGAAGGAATCGAGTCCATCGATTCCTTCCGGGTAGCCAGGGCGCCAGATCCCGAATGGGCTAATGCCAACGGCGACCCACGGCTTTGCGACGTGCGCGCGCTGATAGAGCTGTTGAACGAAGTCATCGATGTTGTGGCGACGCCAATCGTCGCGATTTGTCCATTTCTGCCGACGCCCGTATTTGATCCACGACGACTGATCGGGGAAGTCGAGCTCACGAACCATCTTTATCGTGTGTCGATGACGTCCGCGCCCGACGCGGCGGTAGCGTGTTCGCGTCTCGCGATAAGGGTAGAAGAAATCGTCGAGGTGGACGCCATCGATGTCATATCGCTGCACGACATCGATGATCGTTGCCAGTACGGCCTCGCGCGCCGCCGGAATACCCGGATCGATCCACTGCTGCCGTCCGTAACGTCTGACCCAATCACTGTGGGTTCGTGTGACGTGATTGCGCGCGGCCTTGATGCCGCCATCGAGTGACGCGCGAAAGGGATTGAACCACGCGTGGAGCTGAATTCCGCGCGCGTGCGCTTCGCGCACGGCAACGGCGAGCGGATCGTAGCCTGGATTCACTCCCTGGCGGCCGGTGAGCTTCGCGGACCAGGGTGCAAGGGGCGTGGGATACAGCGCGTCGTCACTCAGCCTAACGTGAAAGATAATCGCGTTGAGGCCAATGCTTTTTGCGCGATCCAGGAGCGCGATCAGCTCACGTTGCTGCTGTTCCGCCGAAAGCCCGGGCCGGGACGGCCAGTCGCCATCGGCCGCGGGACTGAGCCAAGCGCCACGGAACTCCCGGAGGATGATCGGCGGGAAGACGGTGCTGTCCTTCAGGGCGACGCGAGACATGTCACGCGGGGCGCCCTGCGGAACGACGCCTTGCGTACCCGCGCCGCGCGCGCTGCCGAGGAGGAGTCCGGCCGCGGCCGTGAAGGCGAAGGTGCTCTTACGGGCGCGTCGGACCAGCAGAGACGTCAGCGGCAGACGAGTCGGCATTTCGTGGATCGCAGGGGAGACAGCGGCGTTCACCCCTACCAGACGAATACCTGGGCATACTCGTCAGAGGCCCGAGAGGACGAGTCGCCCGAATGCCCGTGAGGGCGTCGTGAATTCATACACTGGTTGTCTCGTTAGGCTCGTTCTTAGAGGAGCGCGTCGAAAGAGGCGTTACGAACGCTGAAACGGGCGCGGCGCCGCAGGCGCGCGCCCGATTTCCTTATTTTCACGCAGTTCTACGCACTTCTTGGCACGCCTTCTTCGACGCGCCCCTCTCGACGCGCCCTTCTCGACGCGCCCCTCTCGTTGCGCCTTCCAGCCACCACCCCAAAGACTTTCACAGTTCTTACACAACACCTCCGTTGTCCCCCCGCATCCCTGGCCACATGATACCTCGGTGTCCCCTTTCCGACTTCCCTCCTCCCTTCGCTTCCGCGTCCCTCTCGTCGTCT
>JANWKK010000292.1 GCA_025451425.1 Gemmatimonadaceae bacterium | reverse complement strand
TATCCCGCGTGACGTGCTTGACACGCTCTTTGATGCATTCCGGCCTCAGTGGCAGTCGGGCAAGACCGTGTTTTCCAGCGCCGGCCTTGGCCTCGCGATCTGTCAGAAGCTGCTGTCAGCTATGGGGGCGACACTCGCTGTAGAGAGCAAGGACGGCGAGGGGACGTGCTTTTCGTTCAGGCTGAACCTTCCCCTCGCTCCCCGTATCTGAGCCCTCTCGGGACGCTACTTCTTGCGTCCGTCCTTATTCGTCTTCGGGAACTTCTCCTTCAAGCGCGACTCGAACTCGCGCTCGCCGTAGCCGATATAGATCTGTCGCGGCCGCGCGATCTTCTGCTCCTTGTCGTTGAGCATTTCCTCCCACTGCGCTAGCCAGCCGGCTGTGCGGGCCACCGCGAACAGCACGGTGAAGAAATCCGTCGGAAATGCCATCGACCGGTAAATCAGGCCTGTGTAGAAGTCGACGTTCGGATACAGCTTGCGCGACACGAAGTACTCGTCGTGCAGCGCCACCTCCTCGAGCTTGAGCGCGATTTCGAGATCCTTGTCCATGCCGATCTGCGCGAATACCTGATCGGCCAGGCGCTTCACGATTTTCGCGCGAGGATCGTAGCTCTTGTACACGCGGTGGCCGAAGCCCATCAACCGACTGCCCTTGCCGCCCTTCACGTTGTCGATGAACGTGGGCACGTTCTTCGGATGACCGATCTCCTCGATCATGCGGAGAACCGCCTCGTTCGCGCCACCATGAAGCGGTCCGTAGAGCGCTGCGATGCCGGCGGCAATTGCCGAGAATGGATCGACCTCGGACGAGCCCACGGCGCGCACGGCGCTCGTCGAGCAGTTCTGCTCGTGATCGGCGTGCAGAATGAAAAGCACCTCGAGCGCCTTGACAAAAATCGGATTCGCCTCGTACTGCGGCTCCGACATCCGCGCGACCATGCTGAGGAAGTTCTCAACATAGCCGAGGTCGTTGTCAGGATAGATGAACGGCAATCCCTTACCATGCCGATAAATAAATGCGGCGAGCGTCGGCAGCTTTGCCAACAGCCTAATAATCGAGATGTAGCGCTGGTCCGGATCCTTGATATTCTTCGCTTCCGGATAGAACGAGGACAGCGCGGCGACGCTCGAGCACAGCATCGACATCGGATGCGCGTCGTAGCGGAAACCCTCGAGGAAGCGCTTGATGTTCTCGTGCACGTAGGTGTGATAGGTGATGTCGTGCACCCATCGGTCGTAGTCGGCTTGCGAGGGCAGCTCGCCATTCCGCAGCAGCCACGCGACTTCGAGGAACGTTGCGCTCTCGGCGAGCTGCTCAATCGGGAAGCCGCGGTAGCGAAGAATTCCCTTGTCTCCGTCGATGAACGTGATTGCGCTCTTGCATGACGCGGTGTTCATGAACGCGGGATCGTACGTCATCATTCCGAACTCATCGGGCGCCGTCTTGACCGGGCGCAAATCCATCGCGCGAATCGCCGTATCGCCTTCGACGCCGCCCTCGAGAATCTGTACGGGATAGTTTTTCCCGGTTCGCGAGTCTTTGATATCGAGCGAACCTGTCGCGCGCAGCTCCGCGCTGGGTGCGTTCGGCGCCGGCGCCGTGATCGTATCGGTCATGCGATATGGCTCCGCTTGGCTAATCCGGCGGCGGGTGTCCATCCGAGCCGCGCACTCGCAATCTATTCGTGGCCAGTGACTAGTGGCATCCGGCCGTCGTGTCGCGTCCTACCGGTCATGCATTCGCGTCTAACCGGACAGTCGCCGCAGCGAGCCACCCTTGCCGTACAGACGAGCGCGCCGAGTTCCATGAGGGCCTGGTTGTGCGTCCAGCTGGCGCGGCCAGTCCGAGGTAGCAGCCGGGCCGCAATGTCCCAGATGGTGCGCCTGCCGGCAGCGGTCTTGAAATCCGCTTCCGGTGCGAATGCGCGACGCACAACGCGCGCGACGTTCGTGTCGACGAGCGCGGCGCGCCGTTCGTAGGCGAAGGACGCGACCGCGCCGGCGGTATACTCGCCGACGCCGGGCAGCTCGCGCAGGCGGCGAGGGTCATCCGGTAGTCGCTCGTTATGCACGCTTCCAGGGCGGGCTACCTCACGCGCGAGCCGATGCAGGTTGCGGGCGCGTGCGTAGTAACCCAGTCCTTGCCACGCTTCTCGCACCTGTCGGGGCCGAGCACGCGCAAGGTCGCCGAGTGTGGGAAAGCGATCGAGGAAGCGCTGGTAGTAACCGATGACGCGCGAGACCTGTGTCTGCTGCAGCATCAACTCGGAAACGAGTACTCGATATGGGTCGCGCGTTTTGCGCCAGGGAAGATCCCGTCCGTTGCGACGATACCATGCGCGCAGCCGGCGACTGAATTCACGGTGGTGCCGGCGCTCCTCTTCGCCCGTCATTCCGCTGGCCGATCGCCGGCGCGGTACACGATGACTTGCGCACGCTCCAGCGTGATCAATCCGCCACCGATCATCTCATCGAGCTCGGGGAGAATCGCCTGGATGCGCTCTTCTGTCTCGACGCATTCGACAACGATGGGCAGGTCGAGCGACAGCTCCAAAAAGCGATCGGTGCGAATGTGACTGCTCGCCCCGAAGCCGATGATTGCGCGATAGACCGTTGCGCCGGCGTAATGCTTCTTTCGCAACAGCTGAACGATTTCGCTATACAGCGGATGACCGTTGACCTTGTCGCGCTCCCCGATATGGATGCGCATCAGGACGCGTTCCCCGGTGAAACCGTGCATCACATCACCGGATCAGCCCTGAGCTCGCGCGGCGAGGAGGCCGCGCGCCGCCGTAATTCCCAGCCAAGTCGCGGCGAGAGACAGGACCACGCTGAGCACAACATAGGTCGTGGCGCGAGCTGACTGCCCTTCTTCGAGCAGCATCATCGCGTCATAGCTGAACGTGGAGAACGTGGTGTAGCCCCCACAGAATCCCGTCGTGAGGAGCGCACGCACCTCGAGCGAGATCGCGTCCGTTCCCAGCGCATAGCGAAAGATCAGACCAAGGAGGAACGATCCAGATATGTTGATGAGGAGCGTTCCAACGGGGAAGTTAGGCCCGACACGCTGCTGGATCAGTGTGGCGAGCGCAAATCGCGCGACGCCGCCAACGGCGCTGCCCAGCGCCACGTACCACCAGATCATAGCGCGGCGTTCGGCAGTGAAAGATCGCGCATCGGCGTTGGTACGAAGGAGCCGTTAGCTTGCTGACGTCGGTCTCTGAGCACGCTCGCGTCACCTGTCATTGCGACGGATGCAACTTAACAGACTTGCTCATTGGAATGGCGCGACAACGCGCCGGCTCTTTCTGCGCGGCGGCGTCATTGCTGTTCTCACGACGCTGGCCCTTCCCGTAGCGCTTCTCGCGCACGCGCACCTGCGTCGCAGCGAACCTGGGGCGAATGCTCGGCTCGAGTCTTCTCCCAGTGCGATCCGACTGTGGTTCAGTGAGCGGCCGGAGCTTCCGTTCACACGCATTCAACTCCGCGCCGCCGACAGCACCGACGTTCCACTCGGTACGTTGGCGCGAATGAGCGATGACCCCCTTGGTGTCTGGACGCCGATTCCGACATCGCTCGCGGCTGGCACGTACACGGTGATATGGCGAACGGCGGCAGCAGACGGACATGCTACCGCGGGACGCTTCACTTTCATCGTCGGGGCCGGTGCCAAGGCTGTCGTGCGAATGACCGACACGACGAATCGCGGCTCAGGAGCACACGCTCTGATTCATCTCGACAGCACCGCCGCAGGGCCGGCACCGCTCAATGTCAGTGCGGCGACACGTTGGGTGGAGTTCATCGCGATGCTCGGGGTTGTCGGCGCGATCGTCTTTCGACTTCTCGTGTTGCGCTTGGGCGAACGCGCTTCGGCGAGCGTGCTTTCACCGGAGACCCGGGCCGACATCGCGGACTCCGTGCGGCGCTTGGCTCAAGGCGCACTCGTGCTCCTGTTAATTGCGTCGTTGTCACGGTTGTACGAGGAGGCGAGCGCGGTGCTCGGTCCGGATCGCGCCCTCAATCGCTCAGCGTTCGAAACAATCTTGTTCGGCACGAGCTGGGGTGCTGGTTGGCTGCTGGGCCTCGTTGGCATTGTCGTCGCAGGTGTCGGTTTCAGCATTGCAAAGCGCTCGCGCACGAACGCAGGCTGGGCGATTGCAGCGTTAGGTGCCCTGGCCATCGTCATGGCGCCGGCGCTCACCGGACACGCGAGGGCGACGCAGCCGGTTGGACTCGCGCTCTTCGCCGATATGCTCCACGTGTGCGCCGCGTGCGCGTGGATCGGCGGACTGATGGCCCTTCTATTCGCCGCGTTACCGATCGCGCGCGGATCACGAGCAGCGAGCACGATTGGATCGGGCCCGCTCGTCGCGGGCCTGGTTCGCGCTTTTCATCCCGTTGCGCTCACGTGCGCGGCGATCGTGATCCTGACCGGCTTGTGCGCGGCATGGTTGCGACTTCCGGCGATCGGTGCGCTCTGGTCGAGCAGCTACGGACGCGTGTTGTTGATCAAGCTCGCGTTCGTCGCGATGGTGGTCGTAATGGGTGCCATCAACTGGCGACGCACGCTTCCGTCTCTCGGCGACGATCAGTCGGCGCGACGCATAACGAGAACGGCGGGCACCGAGCTGACTTTCGCGGTGCTCGTGCTCGCTGTCACTGCAGTGCTCGTGTCGACGCCGCCTCCCGATGCCGGCCCACGCGAGCTGACCGCGACGCCATCAAACGCGACCCTAAGTCCTCCCTAGTCACCAGCCTCTCCGGACATGACCACAGCCGCGCTCACCACCTGGCCGATCGTCTTCGAGGACGTCGAGCGCGCGCGGGAGCGCCTCGCGCCGCATCTGACGCCCACTCCGTTGCGACGATATCCGCTGCTGGATTCCGCGAGCGGATTGACGCTCTTCGTGAAGCACGAGAACCATCAACCGACTGGATCGTTCAAGGTGCGCAATGGGATCTCGTTCATGACGTCCCTGTCTGCCGCAGAGCGGGCGCGCGGCGTGGTGGCCGCATCGACCGGCAATCACGGACAAGGCATCGCATACGGGGCGCAACTAGTCGGCACGACCGCAACGATCTGCGTCCCGCGCGGCAACAATCCAGAGAAGAATGCCGCGATGCGAGGGTGGGGCGCGACAGTCGTCGAGGAAGGGCGCGACTATGACGAATCGGTGCGCACGATGGAGCGCATCGGACGCGAAGAGGGCCGTGTGCTCGCGCACTCGACGAACGATCCGCGGATCATCGCCGGTGCGGGCACGATGACTCTCGAAATCCTCGAGCAGGCGGACGACGCGGGCATCGACGCGCTCGTGCTCGCGGTGGGCGGCGGATCGCAGGCTGTTGGCGCGTTGACCGTCGCGAAAAGGCTCGCGCCGGACCTCGAGGTGTACGGCGCGCAGGCTGTCGGAGCAGCGGCGCAGCACGACTCCTGGCACGCGCGAGCACCGCGCACGACGGAGAACGCCAACACCTTCGCGGAGGGAGTTGCGACGCGATCGACCTATGAGCTGACGTTCCCGGCGCTGCTCGAGGGATTGGCCGGATTCGTCACGCTTACCGACGCGGAGATTGCCGAGGGCGTGCGCACCATTCTCTCGACGACGCACAACGTCGTAGAAGGCGCAGGCGCCATGGGCGTGATGGCGGCAAAGAAGCTACGCGATCGCCTAACGGGGAAACGTGTGGCGGTTGCGTTTTGTGGCGGGAACTTGGATTCGACGGTGCTGAGAAGGATTCTGAATCGCGAAATGTGATCGCTTTGGGATCTTCCGGCATTTCTGGGAAAGTCGCGAAGCAGCAGAGTGCTGGCCACTTTCCCATGCGCAAGGCGATCATCCCGAAAATTCACGGAAGAACGTCGCTTTGTCATCCCGAGCGAAGCGAGGGATCTGCACTTGGTACGTCAAGGTGCAGATCGCTCGCTTCGCTCGGGATGACAATTAGCTCACCTTCCTTGTCTTTCTCTTCAGGAAGTCCATCAGTATGAACAGCCCGAGCGTCATCGTCGTGGTAAAGTACGCCTTGCCTCGGCTGATCTCGGATACGCGCTTCACGAATTCAACGAGTGACCGGTCGCGAGCGAGCATGAACGTGTGGATCATGATCCCGCTCCGCCGGCAATTCGCCACTTCGCGTAACGTCTGCGCGATAACGGTCGCGTCGAGGCCGAATGAGTTTTTGTAAATCTGCCCATTCGGCATCGTCAAGGCGCTCGGCTTGCCGTCGGTGATCATGATGATCTGGCGCATGTCTTTCTTCTGCGCGAGGAGCAACCGTCGAGCGAGCTTCAATCCCTCGGACGTGTTCGTGTGATACGGCCCGACCTGGGCAGTTGCCAGAGCGCCAAGTGGTATCTCCTCCGCCGAGTCGTGGAACAGGATGACCTTCAGCGAATCGCCAGGGAACTGCGTGCGAATCAGGTGTGTGAGGGCGAGCGCGACCTTCTTCGCCGGCGTGAAGCGATCTTCGCCGTATAGAATCATCGAGTGTGAGCAGTCGAGCATGAGTACCGTCGCGCACGACGAGCGGTACTCGGCCTGACGCACCATGAGATCCTGGTAGTCGAGGTCCATCGGAACCTCGACTTTCCCTGTTCGCGCGAGGGAGCTCTTGAGCGTCTCGGTCACGTCGATATTGAGGACGTCGCCGAACTCATATGGTTTGCTGTACCCGTCGGCTTCGATGCCGGTGGCGAGGTACTGTGTGTCGTGACTGCCGAAGCTCGACTTGCCTAACGAT
>JANWKK010000291.1 GCA_025451425.1 Gemmatimonadaceae bacterium | reverse complement strand
GTTGCCGTAGAGCCCGAGATCCTGTTGGATGTCTTCACGAACGTGGGGGTGGTACCAGTAGATGCCCGCGTCGCGAAAGTGAACGCGATAGTCGAAGCGTCCGCCGGCTGGAACCGGCGCGACTCCATCGAAGGCGTTATCGAGACGCACGCCGTGCCAATGCACGGACGAAGGCTGGTCCAGCCGGTTCTCGAAGCGCACGATCACCGTTGCACCACGTGGGGCACGGATGAGGGGACCCGGATACTGGCCACTGAAACCGTACATCGTAACGCGGCGGCCGCCGATCGTGCGCCAAACGATTCCCGCAACGAGGCGCAGCGTGTCGCCATCGCGTACGCTGACGACGCGCCGCGGCACCGCATCCGGCGCTGCCGAATCGGGGCGTGGGAGCCAGGGCTCGACATTGGGTGTGAGGTGTCGCATGCCGGGCATCATCATCGTTCCGCCGGGCAGCATCGGCGGCATGCGCCAGTCGTAGTCCTCGTGGACGTGCGGTGCCGGCGGCACACCTGGCGCGACCGCTTGCATGAGGTCGCGATGCGCGAGTAGCCTGGCGCCGGGAGACGTTCCGCGAAGCACGATGCGGCCACTGCGCTCCGAGACGGAGACCGATGGTTCGGCGGTTATCAATACCCTAAACTGTTCGCGCGCGATCTCACCTAACGGCACCGTGCCGTTGCGCACGACACCGAGCTTGATCGCACTGTCCATGGTCACGGTGTACGCCCACGCCACGTACGTCGAGTACCCACCGAGCGTCGCCGGCGTCGGCAAGCCTGTGACGCGGGCGATCAATCGATAGCGAGGAGCGCCGTTAGGCGTGACGCTCGCGCCGAAAATGCTGCTGATCGGTTGAAGCTCGAGCGACCCGGTGATCCCGTTCAGATCAGGCGCCGCGACGAGGTCAGTGCAGTGGAGAATAGATGAAGGACAGGCGTCTGACTTCTGTGCATGGGCCGCCGCCATCGCGAGGAGGGATGCGACTCCCACTGTCATCCCGAGCGAAGCGAGGGATCTGCACTTGCTCGCGTCGTTAAATCGCGGCTGCGCACGCAAGAAATCACGAATTACGCGAATTTTGCGAATCGGTCGGGGCGCATTTACAGCTCCTCGCTGGCGAGCGAGAGTGGTTGCTATGAACGAAAGCACGCGTCGCTGGTCCGTCTGTAGAGTAGGATAGGTCCCTCTATAGTTGAACCGGACCGAGGTGGCCACAATGAAGAGGGGTGGTACGGATCCCGACGGAGTCAACGGGTGCGACGGATCGCTCCTCGAACGAACCCGAACTCCGCTCGCAACGAGCCGGGACGAATCTTGTGAACGACCTCGGTCGGCCACGAACCACGAACCTGACCGGTGTACCGTTCACAAATTCGTCAGGCTCGCACGCGTGAGGAGTTGTGTGTGATCGTGGAGCGATCCGTAGCATCCGGCGTTGTCCATCGTGATCCGTACCACCCTTCTTCATAGTGGCCAGACAGGCTCGGCGACGCGGCCGCAACTGCACCCGCTCCTGCTATCGGGATTCCAAGAACAACTCCACTACCGACCGCCGAAAAACGACTGCGCGTCTACCATCACCATCATTCCGCCGTTGCCATCTGGGCCGACGGTGGTCGCGAGTAGTGCCCGATCGAGCTTGTTCGGCTTGTGCGTATGCGCGTAGCGCACGACCCGGGCGCCGATGAGCTGGCCGATGAACGCGCCCGAGACCACGTCGGATGCCCAGTGCTGATTGAGGTACATGCGCGTCGTACCCGGAATCATCGCGAGCGTGTAGAGGACTGGCGCCGCCCAACGAGATGCATTCTGGTTCCGCTCGCGAATCTCGCCGACGAGGGCGGCCGCCGTCGCGAAGCCGACTGCCGCGTGGATGGATGGGAACGAACGATAGTCGAAGTTCGTGAAGCCCTTTCCGAAGTGGAAGCTGAAGGGATCGTCCGGCGAGGCGCGCGGTCGCGCGCGCCCGAGCGGTCCGCGAATCGCCTCGCAGATCACGTCAGTGAAGACCAGCGCCTCCGCCCAATGCAGGCCGACGTCGGCAGTCGTCTTCGAGCTCGAGAGTCGGCCGATCCCGTACGTCGCCACCGAGGCGATGATCAGCGGGGTTTCGTTGACGCGCGTGAGCTGGTTGACGGTATTGTGTAAGCTCTCACTGCCCTGCACATGCGGCGACTGCCACCAATCGGCGATCTTCTCGTCGAAGTGCATGAAGATCCCAGTCGCCACCGCCGCGACTCCGGTCGCCACCAAATCGTGCGACGTGAAGAACGTCTTCTGCGCCGCGCCGTACTGCGGGCGCGAGGTTGTCGCAGACGCTTGCGTAGGAACTAAACTCGAGTCTTGTGCGAAGGCCGCGGGGCCGGAGAAGATGACTAGTGCGGTGGTAATGGCAAACGTTCGGATGGACATGGGTGTCTCGTCGCTGTTCGCTAGCTTGGCGTGCACCGTGAAAGCCACGGTGACATTCGTCTCGCGAACCAAGGCAGAACCCAGGCCAGCCGCGCCCGTGCCCGCTAATCACCCTTCCTTTTCCGGCGCCTCGGCAATCCCTCGAATCGGCGTCGTCCGCGACACCCCCTGAGCGGCGCGACAGTACAGCTCCAGCCGATCGTTCGCGGCATTCTCCCAGTCGCGAGGACTCGGAACCAGGCGTCGGCGTTCGCCGTCCGATTCGAACGTGAGCCAACCCTGCCGCATCTCGCTGGCGAGGACGGACCCGGTCATCGGCGTCGTGCTCCAGACCAGCCAATGTGTGCCACGAGCATCCGTGAATTCACGCTGCGCCATCCGTCACACCGATTCGCGTGTCTTCCGGCCCTCTCGCGCCATCGCGAGCCCGCCGATGCCTAACGACTAGGGTTCGGGTCCTGCTGTGCCGGCGGCTCGTCGGCGCTAGATGGTGCCCGTGGTGACGGCACACTGCCGCGATCGCGGTCGGCCTTGAGCTTGCGACGCAGCGATACCGCTTCTTTCGCTGCCTCCGCGGCCAACGCCAGCGACTCCTCGACGCGGATCAACTCGCCCGTGTCGAGGCGGGACGCAACCGTTGGCGATGCGCACACCTCCTCCAGCTTGCGATCGAGCTGCTGCTCCGCTTCCTGCAGCTTCGGCTTGAGTGGCTCACCGGACGCCGCGGCGGGTCTTCCTTCCGTTCCCGCTCGTGCTTTCGAGAGCTGCGGGGACGCTTTCGCGCACAGTTCGGCGAGAGCCTCGTTCGAGAGCGATTCCCAACGTGCGGGCACGGGTGCGAGACGTCGCTTCTCCTCCGCGGACTCGAACACGAGCCACCCTTCACGAAAGGCTTCCGGCAGAAAGTGCTCCCGCGAGACGGCGTCGCTTCCCCGCGCCGTCAAGAACACCTGCCACTCGACGCCAGCCTTATCGCGAAAATGTCGCATGGCCGAACTCACCGCCTTGCAGTTCTCAGAGTGACGACTCTCACGAAAGTACCGAGCCATTGGGTCGAAATGTGCATGGGCTCGTCGCCCAGAAACGTGGAGAGCATCTGTTCACTTTGTCCCGGAGGGAGGCAGCGATGGCGGTTCGAGAGTTCACTGACACTGCCGGACGGGAATGGCGAGCCTGGGACGTCGCGCCGGACGAGCTCAATCCCCGAACCAAGGACGAGGACTACCTCGCGCAGCTCTATCACACCGGCTGGATCGTGTTCGAGACCCGCGCCGGCGACGACAAGCGGCGACTCTATCCAATTCCGAGGAATTGGGCCGAGCTCCCCGACGCGGAGCTGGCGGTCCTCCTGGAGAAGGCCGAGAAAGTGCCGCAGCGAAAGCTGCGGACGGAGAAGGATGCTCGCGGCCAAGCCGCGGCCGACGCCATCGATCGCGCCGCGGACTTCAGCGACAAGGCGCTCAACGATCCAGACCGTGCGCGCAAGCTCGCGCGCGAGGAGACGCCGGATGTCACCGACCTGAACGTTTGGCGGACGTTCCGGTATCCGGGTGGCCGCATCTGGGTCGTCAGCGTCATACGGGATCATCGGTCTTCGACGCCGGTGCTGCGCTTCACGGCGGGTGCGCGCGACATCGATTTGCGCGATTGGCCAAAGGACTGGGCGGACTCCTCGGACGAGCAGCTCGTCGAGCTGCTTCGTCGCGCCGCGCCGCGCGCGCCCGGTTCCGCGCCACAGCCTAACGGTCCACACCGTCGCTGGGACGACGAGCATCGCGCGTAGCGCGGGATGAGTGGCGCGCGCCACGCACCACGCGCCACCCACGTTATGCATCGTTAGGTGACTGACCCACGTTTGGTCGGCCAAATCGCCCCAAGCAATTCGCCGTCACATCGTGCAGAACGCCAGCGCACAAATTTAACGCACCCCTTTTTGATCGGTCAGTAAACAGCCTAACCAGCGATCCTCCAGCGGGTTGAGTCACTGTCAACGAGGGGGGTGACAGGGCGCACTTCGTGCTCGTCCCCCTAGTGATGAGCGCGGCTATCTCTCCCGTCGCGCTCCGCCATTCACAAGGCTCTCATGCTTCTCAATCGCCGCGGGTTTACGATCATAGAATTATTCACCGTGCTCGTCATCATGGGCGTGGTGGGCGTTCTGTCGATCGCCCGCTTCACAACGTACATCGCGCATGAGCGAGTCACCAAGGCAACGGTTGGTCTTGCCGACGACTTGCGCATGGCGTTCGCCGTGCCTGGGCGCATTCGCCGTCCGGTGCGCATCTGGTGCGACACGGCGCATATGCAAATGCTCGTAACCGATCGCGCTCAGACCACGACGTATCGCAAGACCGCGTTCGGGTCCCGCTACAACCTCAAAGCCAGCAACGTCTCGTACTATCCGTCGTCGGCGTGGATCGAGATCTACCCCAACGGTTTCGCCTCCGACACGATGGTCATTACCCTCTCTTCGAATGGCTACACGCACAGCCTAAAGGTCTCGAAGGGCGGAATGGTCCAGGTTCGGTGAGGCATTCATGATCTCGCATAATGTGTCGCGCGCCGCGCGACGCGGTCTCTCGCTGATCGAAGTCATGGTCGCCATCGTGGTTATGGCAATCATGATGACGTTCGTGGGCCACATCTCGTCGAGCCTGGCGCAATCCAATCGGCGCAACGACGTGATCGCAAAGCGCACCTTCGCGATGCAGCAGCAGGCGAACATCATCGGCGCGATGCAGTTCTCGAGCCTCACGACGACCGTGTTGCCTGCGTCGAAGAACTTCACACTTGGCAACTTCAATTACATCCGCCGCGTGTCACTCACGACGACGGGCACGACGTCCAGCGGCCAGACCACGGCCATCACGATCACCATCGTGCCTCAGACGAGCTACCCGAGCGATACGCTCCTCAAGGAGTCGCTCACGATGCTCCGTAGCTCTCCGAACTGCGGCGATGTGCTCGGTACGGCCACGTGCTGAGGAGATGCCCATGATCAGAGTCCTTTCATCAACCGCGCGCCGGCGGTCCGGTTTCTCGCTCATCGAGGTCCTGGCCTGTCTCGTCATCCTCGGCGTCCTCGGCGCCGCGCTCACGCGGATGATGCTCGCGCAGAGCCGGCTCTACGAGCTGCAGCGCGCGCAACGCGACGCCCGCGCGATCGGCCGTACGTCGATGAACTTGCTCTTCACGGATCTCCGCACGGTGCACGATGGCGCCGATGCGCCGGGCGGTGTCATCCTCGCGTCGCCGGAGTCGCTCTCCGTACGACTTCCGTACGCCATGGGACTCGTGTGCGGCAATGGCCTGGCGGTGACGACGGTCAGCATGCTGCCCGCCGACTCGGCCCAACTGGCGATGGCCCACTACGCCGGCTATGCCTGGCGTGATCGCACGTCGCGCAAATATACCTACGTTCCCGTAATTGATACTTTACTAAACGCCCCGGTCGCGTCGGCATCGCCGACGACGTGCACGACGACGGCGAAGATCAAGAGCGACACGGTCAATGGCCGCACGTGGTTGCCGCTCGACCTCAAGCCGATCTCAGCGACCGCCGGCCTGCAGCCGGGCGCGCCGGTCTTTCTCTATGAGAATATCACGTACTACTTCGCGGCGTCCGCGACCTACTCGGGTCGCATC
>JANWKK010000290.1 GCA_025451425.1 Gemmatimonadaceae bacterium | reverse complement strand
CTTGGCCAGAGTCCGTGGACGAAGCGCTCTGCTTCGGCTGGATCGACGGAATTCGTAAGTCCGTCAGTGCCGCGGCGTACGTCATTCGCTTCACGCCGCGAAAGACGACGAGCATCTGGAGCAACG
The DNA here is from genome assembly GCA_025451425.1 of Gemmatimonadaceae bacterium. Next base: position 18,176 of record JANWKK010000290.1, on the reverse strand, counting down.
TCAACATCAGGAAGGCCGCGGCACTGGTCAAGTGCGGCCGCATGCGGCCCGCAGGTCTCCGCGCCTTCGAAGCGCGTGACTCGAAGAAGTCAGGGATCTACGCCTTCGAGCAACGAAAAAAGGCTCAGCTCACGCCACCTGAGGAGAAGCAGTTTCGCGCGAACAAAGAGGCGTGGACGTTCTTCGAGTCACAGCCGCCGGGCTACCGGCAGGTCGCGACCTGGTGGGTCATCAGTGCGAAGCGCCCCGAGACGCGCGCGCGCCGGCTCGCGACGCTCATCGACGACTCTGAGGCGCGTCGTCGAATACGCCAGCTTCAGCCCACTCCGCGAAGCGGGTAGGCCCTAGACTCAGGCGACTCAGGCCGCAGCGGCTATGCCGTGATGGCGATGTCTCGCACACGCGCACTTGATGCTCGGCACCTCGCTCGCGGGCGGATACATGTGGTAGTACATCGCGACGACCATCGGCGTGAACACGATGGCGTTGTAGAAGAGGTGCAGCTCGATGCGAGGGATCCAGATCTGCCCAATGCTCGTCGGCACCGTGCCGCCGAACAAATAATGGTGGGTGAGCGCCTGGTAGAAGAGCAGGGCGTGCTCGATGTGATGCCAGAACTGAATCCAGAACGCGACCATCCACCAGGTATGTGATCGACCCGTAAACCCGCGACGAAGCGCCCACAGCCCGACGAGCATGACGACCGCAAAGCCGTAGTGCAGCGTTTCGGTGCGCATCAGCCAGGGGTAATACATGCCTAACAATCCCATGGCCATCTGCCTTGGCCAGTGGAGGATGAACGCCTGATAGGCCTGGACGATGTGCTCGACCCAGTGAAAGAGCACGATGACCATGAAGAATTGCAGCGCCGGCCGATGCCAGCTCGTGTTCAGACGCTCAGAAAGACTGATCGATTCGTCGCTTTTGGCCCCGAGGCCGATTCCAACTACGTGGGTCAACGCCTGTGCTCCGTTCACGGGGTCGTCCTATCTGCCACCAGGACCATTGGATGTCAAGACACGCCTCCCGACGGTTAGCCCGCGCCCCTAACCCCTATTCCCTATCCCTTGTTAGGCCACCGCCAGCCGGCGAGTGCGATCGAAGATCCGCGTAATCGGCGTGCCCGTATAACTCGAAGGGCGCCCGACGCCGAGCGCCCAGAGGATCGTGGCCGGAACGTCGACGAGCGTTAACCCGGTGCCCAGCCCACCCGGGACGACGCCGGCTCCCGTTAAGAAGATCGGAATGGTTCGATCGTAGGGATGATCGCTCATATGGTCCTTCGGATCGACGCCTCCGCCGCCATGATCGGCGAGCGCGATGATCAGCGTATCCGAATCATCCTCCACGGTTGCGATGAGGCGCGAGAGCGCGCTGTCGAGCGTCAAGGCTGCGTCTCGGTACTGCGGTGACATCCATCCATGATCGTGACCTGCCCGGTCGGCATCTGGCCAGTGCAGGAAGATGAATCCACGAAGCTGCGCGGCGAGACGATCCTGCGCCGAGTCGAGAATGTCGTCGGCGCCGGCGCCCACGAACCGAAGGTGCCCGATGCCAAGGCGCCGCCCGATCGCGGAGGCGACGCCTCGAAAGATCATTGGGATGCTCGAGAGCACCGCAGTGGTCGGCAGGCCAGCGCCGGCGAGAACGGCGGGCAGCGGATGCAGCTCCGTTCGTGGCCGGGGCAGGTGGATGGAATCGCAGACGACTCCATGCAGTAGCGGTGGGACGCCGGTCATGAGCGACGTCATGGCGGCCCACGTTACGCTCGGCTCGATTGTCCTCGCCTCGGTCGTCCACGCACTCGTGCGGCGCAGGCTCGTCAAGGTCGACAGTTGAAAAGCCTCAACCGCATCGGCGCGCAGGCCGTCGAGTACGACGACGATGACGCGACTTACCGGATCGATCAGCTCCATCACGGCCTCCCGAGTGGTAGTCCCCAGCTCGGGCTGAGATGATAGAAAGCTCATGCAACGTTTTTCAGATCCGTCGCGTGTCGGTCATGTAACGGAATTGGCGACGGTTTATGATAGACTCACGCGATCGATCGTCGCTTTGGACGAGCCTGCGCGGCTTGCAACGTCGTCGGCTTCATTCGGCCGAGGCTCGCTTCGACATGCTCGACGTGCCGCGAAACAAGCCTCGCGACGGCGTCAGGATGTGTCAAAGGACTCATGTGTCCCGCGCCTGGTATCACCTGAAGGTGCGAGTTCGGCAAAAGGTCGAGTAGCTCATCGACGATGGCGCGTGCGGGCTGGCGCGTTCGCTCGCCGACGACGAGACGAGTTGGCGTGTTGACAGCTCGATAATCAGCGGCGGTAGTGGAAAGCCCCGAAACCGCTTCGAACTCGGCGCCCACTTTTCCCACGGTGAGCAGTACTCGACGTCGAGCCCTCGGACTCATCGACCACCATCGTAGCCGGCCGACCCAGTACTTCATGTAAACGCCGGCTGCGCCGCGCTCCCGGCGGAGTCGGAGAGCTTCCATCATCTCGCGTCCGACGTCGCTGAGCTCTTGCCACTCCTGCATTCGTCCAGTGAGTCGCAGCAGATGGAAAGCGATCGGCTCGATCAACGTTAGGCTCTTCACGCGCGCGCCAAGAACGCGCGCTGCCTCGAGCGCAACCGTGCCGCCGTACGAGTGGCCGACGAGGTGAACCGGCTCCCTCGATCCTTCCGCGAGCGCGACGAGCGCGCTCAAGTCCGACCACGGGTGCAGCCGAGCATTGATCGGCCATCGCTCCGACTGGCCGTAACCGAGTAGGTCTGGTGCGACGACGCGATAACGACTGCGAAGACACTCAACAGACGGCGTCCAGATCCGATGTGACGCGCCGGAGCAGTGAGCGAGAATGATCGTTGGGCCGCCGCCAACATCTTGATATGCGATCTGGCGGCCATCGACGACGAGCGTCTCGAGGCGGTCGTCATTATGCGCGATCGTGAGTGGAAGAATCGACATTGGCGTTTTGGTGTGGTGGGATGGCGTGGAGGCTAGCCGGCCACCTGAGCCTCACGAATCGGCGACGTAAGGCGCGATCTGTACGACGGGCGGGAACACACGTGTAGGACGCACGCTGACAACCTCTGGCGCACGGGCGCCTCTCGTAGTCAGTTGTCCTACAGCGCACCACGTCGTGCGCCGCTTCTTCTCGAGTCGCCTAACCAGCCATACTGCGCGACGGACTTCTCGTGTCCCTTTCTCCCGACAGTCTGCGCGAGCTGTTCTTCGCGCAATCGATCGATGGGTTCTTCATCATGATGCTCGATGAGCCTATCGAGTGGAACGACTCGGTTGATAAAGACGCGATACTCGAGCACGTATTTCAGCATCAACGCATGACGATCGCGAACGAGGCGTATGCACGACAATACCGTGTGCAGTTGCCAGAGCTCATCGGAAAGACACCGGCGGAGTTTTTCGCGCACGACATGGAGGGAGGGAAGGCGGGCTGGCGTGCCATGTTCGACGCGGGGCATATCCACACGGAGACAGACGAGCGACGCATGGACGGCACGCCGGTTCGCATCGAAGGCCACTACCTCTGCGTGTATGATGAGAAGGGTCGAATCACCGGGCATCTTGGCATTCAGCGCGACATTACCGATCGACACCGCGCCGCGGCGGAGATCGCCCAATCGCGCGAAGAGTTGCGGGCGCTTGCTGCGCGGCTCGAGTCGGTTCGCGAGGAAGAGCGAACTCGCATCGCTCGCGAGCTGCACGACGAGCTCGGGCAAGCGCTCACGGGGCTCAAGCTCGATCTCGCGTGGATGGACCGCCGTCTCAGCCGACACGCGCAGCCGGAGGTCGTGGATCGCTGCGCAAGTGTTCTCGGCCGGCTGGACGACGTCATGATCGCTGTTCGACGCATCATCACCGAGCTTCGGCCGAGTGTGCTCGACCAACTCGGTCTGGGTGACGCGATCGAGTGGCAGGCACAGGACTTTGCCTCCCGCACCGGGCTGGAGCTGGAGCTCGACATCCATTGCTCCGGCTCGTCGCCGCCGGGCCCGATCGCGTCAGCCGTCTTTCGCATGCTGCAGGAAGCGCTCACGAACGTCGCGAAGCACGCCGAGGCATCGCGTGTGCGTGTGGCACTGGGCATCGAGGGAGAGATTCTCTCGCTCGATGTCACCGACGATGGCCGCGGAATCTCCCGTGACGAGATGCGCGGGACGCATTCGCTCGGTCTGCTCGGCCTGCGCGAGCGCGCGATCGCGTTAGGCGGGTCGGTCAGTGTCTTTAGTGAAGCCAAATCGGGCACGACGGTTTCATTGCGGTTGCCACTCCCGCCGGCGCCAACGCCGGCAAAGGCGGAGTTGGCTGCGCCGTGATTCGCGTCCTGATCGTCGACGATCATCCGATCGTTCGTGCCGGCCTGCGCCGAATCGCCGAGGACGATCGCGGTATCGTCGTCACCGCCGAGGCGGCGAGTGGCGAGGCCGCGCTGCTCGCGCTCCAGCAGCACGTCGCGGACGTCGTATTGCTCGACGTCTCGATGCCCGGATCGCCGTTCACGGATACCCTGCGACGACTGCGTGAGACGCATCCCACGGTGCGTGTGCTCGTGCTCAGCGCGCACCCGGAAGATCAGTGGGCCGTCCGCGCACTGCGCGGAGGCGCATCGGGGTACCTAACGAAGGACCATTCTCCCGAGCAATTACTCGATGCGATCCGGAGGGTGCATCGTGGCGGCCGCTACGTGAGTCCGATGCTCGCTGAGAAACTCGCCGCGCAGCTCGGACAGGATTTCGTGGGCGCACCGCACGAGCAACTCTCCGACCGCGAGTTCGACGTACTGCGTGGGCTCGGAACCGGCCGCACGGTGAAGGAGGTCGCGGAGGCGCTGGGCTTGTCGCCGAAGACTGTGAGCACGTATCGCACGCGGCTCATGGAGAAGATGGGATTCGCCACAAACGCCGATCTAGTGCGCTATTCAGCAGAGCACGGCCTCCTCGAGTATCCCGTCGAGGACACCACGCGTTAGATATCGTGGTCCACCGGTCGCGCGTTGTGCACGCAGAAATCGCGGTCGTCTCGGGCGAAGTCCCGGTCGTGTCGGGTGAAGCCCCGGTCGTGTGGCGAAATGCGCCGGTCGCCTGCCAACTAATCAGGGCGACTGCCGTATTGCGACGGTCGTACGCACATTGCCTCCTTGCATCCGCGTCGCCCATTGTGATCCTCTAACGAGGAGATCACAGTATGCTGAACAACCCTCAATTCCCGGAGATACGATATCGTTCATCATCGTTTGTGTCTTCAGGCGGCGGCAGTAAGTTGATGCTAGTGGGATGTAATTGAGATGGTGAAAGCAGGCACGCAGCCTTGTATATCAAAATTGGATAGGGCCGCTGAAGCCGCTGACACTGCGCTGAAACCGCTGACAATTGCTGTCTCTTGTCATCCTGAGCGAAGCGAAGGGCTCCTCAGGATGACAACGCTCTTACGTCAGCGGCCTCAGCGTCGTGTCTCTGGTATCAGCGGCCTCTTAACACTTGCCATCATTATCTCCATTACACTCCACTAGCAACTGCGGAGCCTCGAATGCGTGTCACGCTGCTCGCGGGAATATGTGTCGCGCTGACCAATGTCCTGGTCGCGCAAGGGCAACGGAATAGCTCCGCAACGCTCGTCGGGCGGATTCTCGACGCAACCGACAGCGGCGGCGTCGCGAATGCCGGGATCCAGATCGTGGGCACCAACCTGGTCGCTCGGTCCGACGGGCGTGGACGCTTTCGCTTGTCCAGCATCCCTACGGGTCGTCGCGAGATCGAGGTGCGGTTCTTCAGGTATTCGCCGGTCAAGGATACGGTGCTCTTCGTCACAGGCGACTCCATACGGCTCGACATCTACTTGAAGCGGATGCCGCAGCTGTTATCGGAGCTCGTCGTTCACGGTCGAGCCTTCCGTGTGCCGCATGGCTACGAGGCGGTCTACGAACGCGGCGCGCGAGGATGGGGAACATTCATCACGCGCGAGCAGATCGATTCGGTTGGGCCCAAGGACGTCAAGACGATGTTCGAGGGCATCAATGGCGTCTTTGTCGACCAGGATGGCGTCTACTTCAACAGATGCTATGGCAATCCAGTTTTCGGAGGCGAGTATGCGGAGGTGTGGTTCGACGGCCAGCGATTGACCAACCACGAGACCTCCAAGGATCCAAAGGATCCCCGTCAGATGAACTCCTTCCTGGAGACTCTGCCTCCGAGCGAGATACAAGCTATTGAGGTCTACACATCGTCCGTCAACATTCCGGCTGAGTTTACCTCCGGCGGTAGCCCGTGCGCCGTGATTGCCGTTTGGCGCAAACACGGACCCTAACGAGAAGCGACGGCGCGCTCGATTGCCGCGATGAGCTGCTCGGCGCGAAGCGGCTTTCTAAGATAGGCGACCGCGCCGGCAGCAATGTATCGCTCCAGTGCCTCCGGTTCGTCGTCCGCGGAATAGACGACCGTGGGGAAGCGAACGCCGCGTGCGACCAGTTGGTGTTGTACGTCGAGGCCCGTCATCTGCGGCATGTGGGCGTCGAGGAGAAGGCAATCGGGATCGGCGCGATGCGCGTAGAGCTCATCGAGGAAATCGACGCCTGACGCATAGGCCACAGCGTGCATGTCGAGTGACTGACACAGGCGCCGCAGGCTGACGCGAACAGCCTCCTCGTCGTCGACGATTGCGACGCGCAGCGGAGAAGTTGCGCTCACAAAGAAGGTGTGCCCAACGTCGACGATGCTGGCGCGACCAGGGAGGTGGCCACTGGCAATTCGTTCGTCGCTGATGCTTTGTGGTCGCCCAATTGCGCTGCAGGAACTGCTGCGTCGACGGGCGCCGTCGTGAGCACGCAGTAAAGGGTGGCACCCCCATCAGGATTGTTCTCGGCCCAGAGTCGCCCGCCATGTGCGGCGACGATCGTTCGCGAGATCGAAAGCCCGAGACCGAGTCCCTCAGCCTTTGTGGTAAAGAACGGCTCGAACAATCGACCGATGAGCGCCGGAGGAATGCCAGTGCCGAAGTCGCGAATCGAGATCTGCGTGCTGCTGCCAACGACGTTTGCGACGACCCAGAGTTGTCGCTCGCGCAGCGGCGTCACACGCATGGATTCACAGGCGTTGAGGATCAGGTTGAGCAGGACTTGCTGAAGCTGAACGCGATCGCCTAATACGGGTGGAAGATTCGGCGCAATGAGCGACGTCGCGGTGACGCGGCGCGTGATCAGCTCCGCGTGCGCCAGCTCGAGCACCTCGGCGATCAGCTCGGCCGTGTTGAGCGGCTGAAGACGTGTTTCACCGCGACGCAGCAGCGCGCGAAGGCGCCGAATGACCTCGGCCGCGCGATAGTTCTCGGTGATGATGTCACCCAGAATTTCGTCGAGGAGCTGCGTATCTCCCGCGCCCCGCTTGAGGAGGTGGCGCGCCGCTTCGGCGTTACTGCCGATCGACGCTAGCGGCTGATTCAGCTCGTGGGCGAGCGCGCCAGATAGCTGGCCTAACGATGCAACGCGCGCGAGGTGCGAGAGCTGACGCCGCTGCTCCTCGAGCTCGATTTGCGCCCGATGGCGCGCCGTTACGTTGGTGTGTCTGACGACGACGCCACCGTCCGGGTGCTGCAGGGTCTCGACGCGAAGCGCGTATCGCTCGGGACTGTCGTGGTGAACGTCGTCGTACTCCATCTCGAAGCGATTCTCCGTCTGATCGAGCACACCGGTCACGCCCTCGAGCACCCGCGACGCGATAGCGTCTCCACGTTCCGCGGCGACAGCGCACGCGGCCGGATAGTTCTGACCAGCCAGGGTCCGATGAAAAGAAGCCACGTCATTAGTCTCGGCGAACCGTCGCCACGAATCGTTGGCCTCGAGCACCGCCCCGCGCGAGTCGAGGATGGCGATGCGGTCGCGCGCCGAAGCGAGCACCGCCCGATGCAAGCGGATAACAGCACGCCGCGCAGTACTCATTGCGACGATACAAAGGATCGTGAAGCTCGTGAGAACAACGAAGAGCTGTACCACCAACACGCTCTCGTCCGGGGACGAGCCGAAAAACGGGCCGATGTTGCGATCGGCGCCGATGACGGCCGCGAAGGTCACGGCGGTAAGTGCGAGACTCGTCTCGATGGCGGAGAAGCGGAGTGCCGCCCAGAGCAATACCGGAAGCGGCGCGTAGAAGCTCAGCAACAGCTGCCATTTCGTCGTACCATGCACCACGGCGGCAAGGACGCACGTCGCCGCGACTGTCAAGCCGAGGCCGATCGTCTCGGCGCTGCGCCGCCGGCTCATTCGATTCGGGCGCCAGTGCGCAATCCGCGATGCCCCGAGCACGAACGCCGGCATCATCGTTAGGCCGGTGAGCGCGTTGCCCATGAACCACGCGCGCCATGCCGCCCCGAACGTGGATGTCGCTCCATGCAGAACGACATCTGCCGCGCCAATGGTTGCTCCGACGGCAGGGGCCACGAGTACTGCGCTGAGAACGAAACGGGCGAGCGCGTCGAGGCCCTCGAACTTCGGCCGGCCGTCGAACAGCCATTGAAGCAGGAGCGCCGCCGTCAGGGCGCGGGCAATGTTTGCCACATCAGCAAACAGAACCCACGTGAACGTCCACTGCGGCCAATTCGTAGCGAGGTGCGCGACGTGGCCGACGAGAATGTACCAGAGCCAGTGACGCCGAGGCGAGGCAACGAGGACGGCCGTCAGCGCCGCGTACGGCGGAAAAAGCACTGCGCTGCCGATGTCGGGATAGCGGAGCAGCGCTCCGGCTTCGTTGCCCAGAAGCGCGATCGGAGCGAACAAAGCAAGGCCCAACGCGAGTGGGAGCGTTCCCGCGCCTCCTCTAGTACCGGCGCTCCTGCGGATGTCAGTCATCGCCTGCTGGACGAGCCGATTAGCGAGTTCGGGAGCGACCTAAACTGGCGCCAGCAAACGCGACAAGCAATGCGACAATTGGCCAATGCCACTGGCCAATTGTCGCGGTGACACCTCAACGCGCGAGGGAGGGCGCTCGAGCGGGCGAGGACTTGTGCGCTGCCGCCTGCATGGCGTGCCCAACCGCGTCCACCGTGCGTTCGACGTCTCGGTCCGTGGTCTGCCAGCTCGAGACGGACACACGCATGCACCGTCGGCCGCGCCAGGCAACGCCGCCAAAGAAGGCCACACCAGCCGAAAGAATCTCGTTGATCACGCTGTCGGTGCGCGCGTCGTGATCTGACTCACTCGCCTTCGGCCGCTCGTCGCGGAAGCGTACGAGGCCCTGGTTGATGAGCGGTTCCCACATCACCTCCGCGCCCGGCAGCCCGCCAATGCGCTGCACGAGCGCGGTGGCGTGGTGACAAGAACGATCGATCAACTCGCAAATGCCGTCGCGGCCGAGGCTACGAATCGCGGCGTACGTCGCGAGTCCGCGTGCGCGCCGCGACCATTCCGGATTCCAGTCGACTTGGTCGCGGGCGTCGCCCTCGTGCATCATGTAACTCGAGCGGTGCGTCATCGACGCGTGATGCGCTTCGGCATCGGCGACGAAGGCGTAGCCGCTGTCGTACGGAACGTTCAGCCATTTGTGGCCGTCCGTCGACCACGAGTCAGCGAGCGCGGCGTCCTTCATGAAGTGGCGATGGCTCGGGCTCGCCGCGGCCCACAGGCCGAAGGCCCCGTCTATATGAACCCCCGCACTACGTGCGTGGGCCGCCGGTATCAACTCACTAAACCGGTCGAACGAGCCCGTATTCAGCTCACCCGCCTGGAGCACGACGATGGTTGGACGGTCGGCGCCTTCGCGCAAGGCAGCGCTCAACGCGTCGACGTCCATGCCATTGTGATCGTCGAGCGGCAGCGGTTGAATGTTGTCGCTTCCCAGGCCGAGCAATCGCACCGCACGGTCGACCGTGCCGTGGCGCTCGGCGCCGACGATGATGCGAACTTCGGGCGCTCTCGTTAGGCCGCGTTGCTCGACGTTCCATCCCCGTCGCGCGAGCAAGCCATGTCGCGCCGCCGCGAGACAGATCACGTGCGCCATCTGCGTACCGGTCACGAACGCGAAGCTCGCGCGGGCCGGGAGGCCGAGTAGGTCCTTGAGGTAGCTACCAGCCACCTCTTCGACGACGCCGGCTGCCGGACTGCACGCGTAGATGCCAGCGTTCTGATCCCACGTGGAGGTGAGCCAATCGGCGGCGAGAGCCGCAGGGAGGCTGCCGCCGATCACCCAGGCGAAGAATCGCCCGCCGGCGCTGCCGATGAGTCCCCCCTCCGCGTCTTTCGCCAAGTCGTCGATCACGCGCTCGGCCGGTACGCCCGCGTCGGTGAGAGGTCGCGTGAAGCGCGTACGCAATTCGTCGAGCGACGCCGTTGCCGATACGGGCGCTGTATCGAGGCTATCGAGATATGACTTCGCGTGTGCGACGGCGCGGTCGAGTGGTGCGCGATAGAGGTTGGAGTCGGACATGATATGAGTAGTGCGGATCACGACAGAATTGCCTTGTGCGGCATCTACGGTAACATACAGCCCATGGAACCCGGAACGAGTCCCGACTGGCGCAGTCATGGCGTGCGTATCGTGCACAGTGACGAGCTGGATCTGAACACGCCGCAAACGCCTGGAATGACGCGCGCCGCAGCCATCACGCACGCCCGGACCGGGGCGACGAAGATTTGGGCGGGCACGGTGACGATCAGGCCTAACGCGAAGACGGGCGCGCACCATCACGGCGCGCTCGAGAGCGTGATCTACATCGTGCGCGGCCGCGCGCGCATGCGTTGGGGCGACCGGCTGGAATACGTCGCCGAAGCAGGTCCGGGCGACTTTATCTTCGTGCCGCCGTATGTGCCGCACCAGGAGATCAACGCCGCGGCGGACGAGCCGCTGGAGTGCGTACTCGTGCGCAGCGATCAGGAGGCAGTCGTCGTCAATCTCGATATTCCCGTCGTCGAATCGCCCGAAACGGTGCTCTGGATCGATTCGATTCACAAAGAGCCGCGTTAGGCTCACATTGGCAGCCACCAACTCGCCTTGATGAGAAAAATGTTATCAGGGCGAGAAGCAAGGATGGCGTCCATGTCACGTTGAAGCTCGAGATTGCCGTACGACGCACCGGCGGCTCGCGAGTGGGTCCAGGCGACGTACAACACCGAGCCGGGTCGATACTCCCAGCGGAACAGCGCATTGCCCCGCAGCGAGCGGTCGTTGAGATCGGGATTCGCGAACGTGAATGCCCGCGCTGGCCCAGAACCGTCCGGATCGATCGTATATTGTGTGGCCACACCGTTTGCGTCCGTGGTTTGCGCTTCGGTGCCGACATCACGTCCATAAACGCGCAGCAAGGCCGTGCGCGGCGCCGCGTACTCCTTGAAGTCATAATAGTGCGCCGCGGCAAAGAACGGCTGCATGTAGAGCTCGAGTGTCATGCGCGGCGAGAACGTGAGGCTCAGACGTGTGTCGAAGCCGAGTGTCTGCTGACTGAGCGACGACACGACGTAGCGGGTGCCGTAGAAGTTCGTCGCGGTCGGATCCCCAACGGCCGTCACGTACTGAGCGGCAAGGCGTGACGGGTTCCACGACGGACCGAACGAGAAGCTCACGTTCGGCGCGGGCCGAATCGCCGCTGTCAACGCAACTGTTGCGGCGTGGCCACCTTGCTGATCCGCGTAATGCTCGAGGTCCAGCGTGGACGTGACCATGTGGCGCGAATCGCTTTGGATGTTGATCACGCCATACGTGCTACTCGGCTGCCGCACCACCGGACCGCCACGCAACTGTCTATCGTCCATCACGCTCGGCCTAACGATTAGGAATTCCGTCAGGTTCCAGAACCGGCGAGTCGTGAAGTTCATGAACTCGTGAACCTGGAGAGCTGTGCGGTCGCCCTCGTAGTTCTGCTGCGTTTGCGCGCCGAGGAGGCCAAACAACGTCTGGTACCACTTCGTCTGCCTGGACCAGTAGCGAGTGATGTTGAGATCGTACCAGATGTAGTCGGCGTACTGCTGGAAGGCGAAATCGTTGGTCTCGTAGCCTGGCGTCCGTGTGTTGATGGCACTCTCCCACATCCAGTCGCCAGTCTCTTTCGCGATGCGGGCGTAGCCGCCGATGCCGCGCAGGTTCGTCGCCGTGGTGTCGTAGTGGCTGGAGAAGAATCCGCCCGACCCCGCCCCGCGATCCGGACGCTGAAAGTAGCGCGCGCTCGACTGCTGGCGAAGCGCAATCTCTCTCGGATCGCCCGACACGTTGGTGATCGCCGCATTGGCCATGAGCGAAAACTCATTGTCTGCCCAGCGATACACGACGTCGTTTCCATACATCTCGGCGTTGCGGGCGAGTCGCGGCGCGAAAGTCGTATCGATGTTTCGCGCGACACCCGACAGCATGCCTCCGACGACGAGATTGCCGTGGAGGAAGTCGCGCTTGAGGCGCCCGACGAAGTAGTTCGCCAGCGGCTCGACCTCCTGTGACCCGCGGCTGCCGTTCGGGAAGACGATGCGTGCATTCGCCTGACCGGTGAGCGCGTCGAGCAACCCGACCGTAAATCCGCTCGCGGTACGGCCGGTAACCTTGCCGGCGCCAAGAATAGTGGTGGCGTCGGGAATGTCGGCATAGGGATAGTTCTGGGAGGCGAGGTCGGCACCCGTCGGCGCGCGCCCGACGCGGCGTGAATAGAAGCCCTGCATTCCCTCGACGTTACTGCAGAAGTTGCAGTTGAAGAGCCCGAAGTCGAACACCTGCGAGTTCTCGACGAAGAACGGCCGCTTTTCCGGGAAGAACGTCTCGAACGCCGACAGATTGAGCACCGCCGGGTCAACTTCAACCTGCCCAAAGTCGGGGTTGATCGTCGCGTTGAGCGTGAGGTTCGACGTCACGTTGTCGCGAAGATCGAGGCCACCCCGCATCGCCGGACGACCATGCGTGTCGAAGGGCGTTCCCGCGTTGTCGGCGAGCGACGACGATTTCGCGCTTGCGTACGGCATCAGCTCGAGGTGCGATGAGGAACTTTGAATCCTGAGTCCCTCGAGATGGCCGAAGCGCGGCGGGCCGCCCGCTTCATTCTTGTGCCAGAACGACCAGTCGTCTTCTTCCTCGCGCCGCTTGATGTAGCGACGCACCTCCAACCCCCAGGTTTGCGAGACGGCGCGCGAGAATCGGAGCTGACTGTACGGGATGCGAATCTCGGCGGTCCAGCCATCGGAGTCGATACGTGTGGCCGCCTCCCAGATTGGGTCCCAGGAATTGTCACAGCACGAATTGCCGATGCCGATGCGATCCGCCCGCGAGCCGGACGGATTGACCTCGAAGAACGCGCGGCTCAGGTGATCGTGATACGAATCGATGACAAGTTGCAAATAGTCGGAATCGAAGCTCGCGTCGCGCCGTACGAGCCGTGTCGTGATGCCGGAGGCCCCGAGCGAATCGTACATCTTCGCGCCGACATACAGTGCATCGTCGTCGAAGAGAAAACGGACCTCGGTTCGCTGTGATGCAGGACGTCCCTCGTCAGGGTCGAACTGCGTGAATTCAGTGATGGGCGTAGCAGCGCGCCACCCGGGCTCGTCGAGTTTGCCATCGAGTACGATGCGACCCTCACGACGCGTCGCAACGGCCGTGGGAACGGCCGTCGTGTGGCCGTACCTCGCCGAACCGGACTGCCGCGTCGTACTGCTCGTGCTCTGAGCAGCAGCGGCAACTGGGGCCAGGCAGAGCCCGGCGAGCAACGAGCGCGTATGGCGATGCATGAGCCTTGGACAGCGCGATTCGCAAATATGACGATGCGACATGCACGACCTGCGCGCAATTCAACGAACCTGACGCAAGCCTTACGAAACGCTGATGCTCGCGTTTCGTGAGACGGTGACGCGGCGACGGTACAGATGAGTAGAGCATATGAAGGCGCGATTGACTCTCACATCGAATTTGTATGCTGTTCTCTTATTCGGTGCGCAGGCACCGGCGATTGCGCACGTATCTCGAGTATGCCTGCTGGCTCCTGGCGTTATGGGGTATGTTCGCTTGTGGCGGCGAGCGTACGACCATGCCACGCTCACGCGGCAAGATCGCGATCTCTTCAGGAAATGCTCAACGTGGCTCGCCGGGTTTGCGTCTCGATCAACCGATCGTGCTCGTCGTGCGTGATGGGTTCGGTGCGCCCGTCGGGGGCGTGCACGTCACGTGGATCGCCGACGATGGCGGTGTGATGGACCCGCCGGAAAGCATCACTGACGCCAATGGCTTCGCCTCGGCGACGTGGACCCTGGGCCCGGGCCCGATGCATCGCGGACGCGCGGTCGCGACTGGCTTTCTCACCGCGGAGCTCACGGCGTCGGCGGACGTCAACGCTGAGCTGCCACTCGACGTCATTGTGCCGCTCGACCTCAAGACGTACGACGGCTCGGGCCAGACCGTGCATCCGGACTACGTGGCGACAGGGCCGGAGTGGACGCACGCTGGTCAGTATTTGTTCATCACACCCTATCCGAACGGCAACGCCAACTTCGAGAATCCATCGATCTTCGAGAGCGAGCAGCCGACACGGTGGCTCGTGCCCGATAATGTGACGAACCCGATCGAATCGCCACACGACGGCTACCTCTCGGATCCGGACGCGGTGTTCGTCCCCGAACGGAACGAGGTTTGGCTGTACTTCCGCCAGGTCACGAATGAGAATACGATTCGCCTAACGACGTCGCGCGATGGCGTCGCTTGGACGACGCCGATCGATGTGACACACGCGCCGAACCATGAGATCATCTCACCGTCAGTCGTTCGGCGGACACCTAACGACTGGCTGATGTGGGCAGTGAATGGAAATGCTGGTTGCACGGGCAGCTCGGCGGCGGTCGAGCTCCGGCGCTCCATCAACGGCGTCGATTGGTCGGTACCGGAGACGGTCGCGCTCACGCAACCGGGGTTTTCGCCCTGGCACATCGACGTCGAGTGGATCCCGAGTCGCAACGAATTCTGGGCGCTCTACAATGTGAAGACCGCCGGCTCGTGCACCACGAGCGCCGTGTATCTCGCGACGAGCACCGACGGCGTGCACTGGACGACGTACCCCTCGCCTGTGCTCGCACGCGGCGCGATCGATGAGCTGCGCGATGTCGTCTATCGATCGAGCTTCGCCTACGATCCGTCGTCGGACGCCGTGACGATCTGGTACTCCGGAGCGCGATTCGACGGCAGCAACTACTCGTGGCACTCGGCCGTGCAGCGGCGTTTGCGCGTCGATCTTTTCAGCACGATCGCGGCGCCAGCAAAGGCAGCGCTCGTTGCGCCCGTAGCGCTGCCGCAGCTGCGGGAGTTTCCGTAGGGGCTATGGACTCGGGCCTAGCCCCTAGCCCCTTGCCCCTAGCCCCAACGGGTGCCTGGCCCTCGGCGTAGAGCGGATGCCCTTTCGGAGCCACACCATGCCGCATCAGACAATCGACATTCGGACCGACGACGGCGTCTGTCCGACGCACGTCTTCACGACTACCGGCAGTGGTCCATGGCCGGGCGTTCTCGTTTTCATGGATGGGCTTGGCGTCCGACCAGCGCTTTTCGAGATCGGAGAGCGCCTCGCCGCGTCCGGCTATTACGTCGTCCTTCCTGATTTGTATTACCGGAGCGGCTTCACGCAGGGCGCGAATCTGTTCAAGGACCCGGAAATACGCGCCGAATGGTCGAAACACGTTCTCCCCACGGTAACCATAGGGAAGATCATGAGCGACATGCCGGCATTGCTCGAGCATCTCGACGCGCAGCGAAGCGTGCGTCATGGACGCATCGGAACCACCGGATACTGCCTCGGCGGACGGTTTTCGCTCGCCGCGGCGGGGCATTTCCCCGATCGCGTCGCTGCGTCAGCATCGTATCACGCGAGCCAGCTGGCGACAGACGCGCCCGACAGTCCCCATCGTCTCGCACCCGAGATGACAGCGCGCGTCTACGTCGCCGGCGCGATCGAGGATCCTGGCTTTGACGACGCTCAGAAGCAGCGTCTTGAGGATGCACTCACCGAGGCGCATGTCGATCATGTGGTCGAGACGTACAACGCGCGCCACGGTTGGGTGCCGTCGGACACACCAGTGCACGACGAAGCCGCCGCCGAGCGCCACTGGGACACCTTGCTGGCGCTCCTTGAGCAGACGCTCAAGGCCCCGGCTTCGCAGGTGTCAGTATGATGTTGCGAAACTCGACCGGGCCGTGGTCGCCTTGAAGCAGTAGCGGGCCTGGCGTGCCTTCTTTGCTATCGATGGCGCCGCCGGTGATGCCAGGAATCTCCTGATCGCAGATGACGCGCTTTCCGTTCGCAACGACGTTCACGAACCGTCCGACGAGAGTGATGTCGTACGATTGCCACTCGTTGGGCCCCTTCGTGGTCATCTCGCTAGGCGCAATGAAGCCATAGACGCCGCTGAAGCGATCCATGGGGGAAGAGTGTTGCTCGTCGTCCTCGATCTGGACCTCGTGCCGGCCGCGGAGATAGACACCACTATTGCTTCCGGCAGGATACCGAAACTCGATGTGTAACTTGAAATCGCCGAACGCCTGATCGGTTTGGATGTTCGCGCCGGAGTGTGGGCTGCGCAGGATGCCGTTCACCACGACCCACTGATTGTTCGGTCCGCCCCCTGCGTGCCAACCGCCGAGATCGTTCGCATGAATGAGATGGATCGGCGTGCCCCACGCTGGCGCGTGTTCGCCACGCATCGCTGGCGCGCGAACGCCCGACCACTCGAATCGCTTGCCGTCCGGGAAGATCATGCTGCCGGCGAGATGGCCGCCCGTTAGGCGCCCGTCGACGACGAGGTCGGCCTCGCCATTTTCCCACTGGGGTGGAATCGCGAAGTGGAAGGAGTCGCTTTGGACCGTCACGCGAGAGATCGGCCGTGCGCTGCCAACGATCCCCACGAACCGACCGACGATAATGCCGCGACCAGAGGGCTCGAGCTCGAGCCATGAGGGTCGCTCTCCACCCGGAGTCTGGATCGTGATGTCCCAGCGGCCGATGAGTGCGTTGTCAGCGGTCGATGCGAGGCTCGTTCTCGCCCTGATTGCGGATGACGACGAAACAAGGACGGTGAGGAGCGTCACGCTGTGTCGTAGCATGCGAGCGATTCTCCGGATGATCGGCGTTAGTCGTTAGGCGAGCGCACGTTCGCGCGCTGTGCGGCGCCGAATATGGTGCGATCGGTTCTCGTTGGGCAGGGCGCGCGGCTGTCGAGGACGTCGTTCTCTGCACGAAACATATCGAAACCCGTTGCTCGGGGCGACCGAAGGATCATTTCTTGCACCCGCAACCCGGCTGGGTCGCGGCCCACCGCCAGTGGCCCACGCGAAGTTTAGTGGCTGCTCACGCAACGGACCCGCTTCGGAGGCCCACCCCATGAACGCGTCACCCAGATTCTTCACCGCGTTGGCATTAGCCGCATTCGCGGTCGCGGCGTGCAAGTCGAAAAACGAGAGTTACGGCGCGGTGGACACGACGAAACCGGCCACGTCCGCCACTGATACCAGCGCGCATGCCGTTGCGCCGGCACCGGCAGCGCCAGCGCTCACCGACGCCAACATCGTCGCGATTCTCGACTTCGCGAACGAGTCCGACAGCACGTTTGGCGCCCTGGCAGTGAAAAAGGCCAAGAGCGCCGACGTGAAGAAGTTTGCCCGCCTCATGGAAGGCGAGCACCACGCGCTCCGCGCTCAAGGGCAACAGCTCGCGAAGAAGCTCAACGTCACGCCACAGCCGCCCGCGAACTTCGACATGCCAGACAAACAGAAGGCCGCGATGAGCGACCTCGAATCGAAGAGCGGAGCGGATTTCGACAAGGCGTATATCGACCACGAGGTCCAGTACCACATCCTCGTGTTAGACACGGCAAATCAGGCGCTGACCGCGGCGCAGGCTCAAGAACTCAAGGATCTGATTCAAAAAGCGGCGCCAGTCATTCAGAAACATCTCGACATGGCGAAGCAGATCCAGTCCAAGCAGAGTGGCACTGCCTAGCGATGTTGATGCCAGAAGAGGCTAGAGGGGTAGGGCTAGGGCTGTTCTCCCTAGGTGCAAACTGTCATCCTGAGGAGCGAAGCGACGAAGGATCTAAGTCCTACTGGCGATGCTTGCTTCTAACAAAGGACATTTAGATCCTGCTTCATCTGATCAATCTGTAGTCGTGAAGACCTGCGGCCTGCCGTTCACAATTATCGAGTGGCATGCGTGAGCTTTTCACAAT
>JANWKK010000289.1 GCA_025451425.1 Gemmatimonadaceae bacterium | reverse complement strand
GAGCTCTCTCCGCACACGGAGCCCTCAGCGGCTTCAGCGCCGTGTCAGCGGCTTCAGCGGCCCTCGCTTGGCTCGGGCCACTCCTATTTGATCTTCCTCCAGTGACACTACGCTCCGCGCGATGCCAAACGCTGCGCGATCTGTGATGCCAGCAGGATCGCTTCGATCATGCTCGACGGATCGGCGATGCCGCGGCCGGCGATGTCGAGTGCGGTGCCGTGATCTGGGGATGTTCGCGGGAACGGTAAGCCGAGCGTCACGTTCACGGCGCTGCCGAATGACGCAACCTTGATCGCCGTCATGCCGACGTCGTGATACGGTGCGATCACGGCATCGAAAGCGCCGCGCATCGCGCGCACGAACACGGTATCGGCGGGAAAGGGCCCGGCGAGTCCGGCGCGCCGGGCCGCCGGCATCAGCACCTCGTCGTCCTCGCGTCCGAAGCGGCCGCCGTCGCCAGCGTGCGGGTTCAACGCGCAGAGCGCGAGCCTCGGCTCGTCGATGCCGAACCACTCGCGAAGGCCGTCGCGTGTCGTGTGGGCGACTTCGACGACGAGGTCGGTTGTGAGCGCGCGCGGCACCTCACGAAGTGGCATGTGGGTCGTGGCCAGAACGACGCGCAGCGGGTTGGTCATCGACTCGTTAGGCCGAGTGGCGGCAAGCATCATCGCGACGTGACTGTCGGTGAGCGCCGCGAGCATTTCCGTGTGGCCCGGATAGTCGTAGCCGCCGGCGTGCAACGCGGCCTTGTCGAGCGGTGCCGTGACAATTCCCTGAACATCGCCCCGCAGGGCAAGCTCCACCGCGCGCTCGATCGCGAGGCCGGCGAGGCGGCCCGCTGCCGCGGCGCTCCCTCCCATCTGCCATTCGCCAACGGACTCGTCGACGTCGAGCGACGTGCCGGTAGGACCAACGAGCAAAAAACGAGCGCTCGCACGAACGCTATGTTCGGCGAGCGCTTTCTCGACGATCTCCGGGCCGATTCCGCGAACGTCGCCTAACGTGATGGCAATGACGGGCTCACGCGGCGACCCGGCGTCGCGCGCGCTCACTTTTGTGAGGAGCTCGCACCGACGACGGGTTGGTCGAGACGAATGGACACGTACGCGTGCTTGCGCAAGGAGTCGAGATACCGACGCACGCCTCCCTCTTCGGAAAGGCGGCTCCGAATGATCTGGTTCATCTCCTTCAACTCGTACTCGCCACCGGGGCTCGCGCTGAGCAGCTGCGCCACTACGACCTTCGGAATCCCGCGCTGCGGATCGGGAATCTCGAAGGTGATCATATCGTTAGGCGACTTGTTCGCGAACGCTTTCTGATACGAGTCCGGCAGCGAATCGCGAGGCATCGGATCGAGGATGCTCGTCTCTTCCTTGGCCGCGTAGTCGTGGTGCTTCTTCGCCAGCGAATCGAACGGCGATCCGGCTTTCCAGAGCTTCGCCACGGTATCCGCTTCGGCATGCGCGCGCACGAGATCCGCCGAGTCGAGCTTCGGACGAATGAGAATGTGTCGCGCTTTCACCTCACCCGCGGCGACACGGTCGACGCGAACGATGTGAAAGCCGAATGGACTCTCGAACACCGGGCTCAGCTCGCCGGGTGGCAAACGCCACACCCAGTACTCGAATTCCGACACGTACTGCCCACGGCGCGCCCACCCGAGATCGCCGCCGGTCTCCTTCGTCGTCGGGTCCATCGACTCGCGCTTCGCCAGCAACGCGAAATCACCGCCACGCTTGATCTCGGCGAGAATCGACTCGGCCTTTGCTCTGGCGATCTCCTTGTTGATGATCGTCGGCTTCGGCGCGATGACGATCTGACGGAATGTGACCGTTGCCGGACGATGTGGCAGCGAGGCTCTGCTGCGTTCGAACGCCTCCTTCACATCGGCGTCAGTGACATTCGCGGGAATGATCTTATTGTCCTCGCGCAGCTTCTGCATGGTGAGGCTCATCGTCTTGTCGCGCCGCATCTGGTCAAGAAGCATCTTTCGATACTCGTCTGGCGTACCGAGGCCTGCCTTCGCCAGCTCCGTTCGAAACTGCGCCTCAGTGGGAAAGCGTGACTTGACGTCGCGAATCTGCTTATCGACGGTGTTGTTCAGGTCGTTTTCCGGGACCTCGACCTTGAGCTCCTTGGCCTTCTGAAGCAGGAGCTCCTCATCGATCATCGTGTTGACCGTTTGTAGCTCATACGCGTGCAGGCCCGCCGAGTCGGTCGGCGGCTGCGCACCGCGCTGCTGTTCCTGAAGGATCCGCTGCTCGAGGTCGAAGCGCGTGATCGGCTGGTCTCCGACGATCGCGACGATTCGGTCCAGCGGCGCATGCGGGGCGGCTGGCTGAACTGCTGGCTGAGCGGGCGGCTGCTGCGCAAGCAGCGGCGCGGCAAACAGTGTCGCCGCTAAGACGATGAGTGATTGGCGGGTCATGGCTACTCTCTACCCTTCATTGGCCCTCAAGTGTCCTCCGCGTACAGGGCGGAGGGTAGAGGGCAGAGGGTGAGCATACCACCCTCTACGCTCCACCCTCTACTCTCGACTCCTATGGTTTCTTCGTCGGCTTCGGAGCGGGCACGGCCGGCGTTGTCGGCTGCGGATTCGCTCCTGGGGGCGGAGCCGGCGCGGCGCCACTCGGCGGCATGCCCGGGAGTGGAACCTGAGACTTCGGCTGATTGGCGGCGCGCGACGAATCCGCGACCGCGCGAATCTTCTGCGCGCTCTGGACCGAACGCTCGACGCCAGCGCTGTTGATCGACGACTCGTACTTGGACTGTAACACCGTTGCGAGCGGCTGCGGCACGGGCACCGGCTGCGCCTGTCCGCTCAGGATGCGATCGATGTACGACTCGACACGATTCGCAGCGAGACGCTCGCGCATCGACGACGACGTTGCGCTGTCGGCAAGTGCCTTCGGATCGATGCCGAGCTGCTGTTCGATCATCTGCACCAGCTGCGAGAACTGCCCATAGAGTTGGGTCTTGTCCTCGGCGCTGAGCGTGACCTTCGCGCTGTCCGCCTTCTGGAGCATCACCTCTCGCTGCGCGATCGACGACACGAAGTGCTTCACGATGGAATCCGGCAGCCCCGGAAGCTGACGGGAGACCTGCATCTGCGGCGGCATGGTCTCGACCCAACCGAGGAATTCGGAGACGGTGAGATCACCGCCTTTGAATGTCGCGAGCGTGGCGTTGTCCTTGTTGTGCTTGACCGGATCGGCGACGGCACTCTTCGCGAGGGCGGCAGCGTTAGGCTTCACCTCGATGTTCGCCGATTTGTCGAGACCAGCGAGATAGACGCTGTCCGACTTGTTGATCGCGGAGCCCGAGTATTTCTGCGTGTACTCCGCTCTGTCGACCTGGGAAAATGGAAGCCGCTGCACGATGTGAAAGCCGTACGTCGACTCGATGAGCGAGGGACCAATCTGACCCGGCTTGAGGGCCGCAACGCCGTTCGCGAACGGGCCGACCATCTGCCCCTTCTCGTACACGCCAAGGTTGCCACCCTTGCCCTTGCCGCTCGGATCGCTCGTGTACTTATCGGCCATCTGAGCGAAGTTGGCGTTGTTCACCGTCGCGAGGACTGACTCGGCCTTTTTGCGAACGGAGTCCTTCTGAGTCTGCGTCGCCGCGGGCGGGAAGGCGAAGAGGATGTGCCGAGCGGCGTACAGATCGCCGGCGGCCTGGTTGTATGCCGCTTCGCTGCCCGAGTCCACCTTGAACGACTTCACGAGCGTGTCGGTGAACTTCTTCAGGCGCATGTTCTTGGTGATTGGCTCGACGGCCTGATCGATCGCTTTCTTGTCCGTGAGCGAATCGCCGACGGCGGCCGCATGCCCGAGTAGCTGATAGTTGACCCAGAGATCGGCGACGATGCCGGCGTTCTCTTTGGTGATCGGCACGGGCACCTTGGCGTTGCCGAGGAGATCAGCCAAGCGAGTGACCGAAAGCTCCTGATTGGCCGCCTTTGCCGCGA
Source organism: Gemmatimonadaceae bacterium (assembly GCA_025451425.1). The sequence continues at coordinate 1,074 of JANWKK010000289.1, read as the reverse complement.
CGTCTACGTGAGCGGTGAGCGCTTCTTTGAGCCCATCGCACGCACCGAGCGTGACAATGAGCGACGCGGTCGCGAACGCGGACCAGGGACGAACACGCATGTGAGAGAGAACTCCGGTTCTATGTGGAGAGAATTCGCGGGCAATAGGAGCTGAGCGACACCGTTAGGCAACGAGACTGCGCAACGCTCGGACGAGTCCGTCCAGCATCGGCGCGCCCCCGAGTCGCGTCAACTTGAGTGAGAGAGGTACTGCCCGCCTGACTTCTGCTTGGAACTGCACTTCGTGAAACGCCGCCGATAACCCCTTCATTCGGGGCGTAGCGGTGTCGCGGAAATTAACACGAGCCTCGTTTCCATGCACGAGGATGCCTTCTATCCCCAAAGTCCCACCCAGGATCCTCAGTTGGGCGGCCGCGAACATTGTTTCGGCCGGCGCTGGAAGCGGGCCGAAGCGATCGCGCAGCTCGCCGCGCAACGCCTCGAGCTCCCGCGGATCGTCGATGCGTGAAAGGCGCCGGTAGACGTCGAGCTTTGCTTCGTGCGCGGGAACGAAATCGTCGGGCAAATAGTTCGGCAGATCGACGGAGACATCGGATGGCACGAGCTTCGGCGCGCCATCGCCTTGCACGAGGCGACGAACCGTCTCGTCGAGCATTCGCAAATACATATCGAACCCAACTGCGTGCACGAAGCCCGATTGCTCAGGACCCAACAGGTTGCCGGCGCCGCGCAGCTCGAGGTCCTTGAGCGCGATGCGATATCCGGCGCCGAGCTCCGTATGGTGCTCCAGAATCGAAAGCCGGCGCTCGGCGTCGACATCGACGTTGTCGGGGACGAGGAGATAACAGTACGCCCGGCGGTGCGAACGTCCGACGCGACCGCGCAGCTGATAGAGCTGTGCGAGGCCGAAATAATCCGCGCGATTCAAGAACATCGTATTCGCGTTAGGCACATCCAGGCCCGATTCCACGATCATGGTCGAGACGAGCACGTCGACCGCGCCGTTCACGAAGCGATGCATGACATCCTCGAGCTCGCGCTCGCGCATCTGCCCGTGCGCGACGGCGATCCGCG
>JANWKK010000288.1 GCA_025451425.1 Gemmatimonadaceae bacterium | reverse complement strand
CGGGCATCAAGCTCACCGCGCCACAACCGACGCAGATCTTCATCGACGGCGCCGACAAGGAAGTCGTTGGCCAGGTCGCCGCCGAGCTGCGACAGCTTCGTCCACCCGAGCCATACAAGGGCAAGGGCATCAAGTACGCTGGTGAACAGATCCGTCGTAAGGCGGGCAAGGCAGGAGGTAAGTAATGCCGGTGATGCGTCCACCGAAGTCGAAGGTCGAGCGGCGTTATCGTCGCCATCTTCGCGTTCGGAAAAAAGTCAGCGGCACGACGGAGCGTCCGCGCCTCGTCATTCGCCGTTCACTCAAGCACATCTATGCGCAGCTCGTCGACGACACGACGAACCGCACGCTCATGACGGTTACGAGCCAGGATATCGAGGGCAAGAAAGTCGAGAAATCCACCGAAGTCGGCAAACGGATCGCCGCACGTGCGAAAGAGGCTGGGATAACGAAAGTCGTGTTCGATCGGGCGGGATACCGATATCATGGCCGCGTGAAAGCGCTGGCCGACGGCGCCCGCGAGGGCGGGCTGGAGTTCTGAGGATCTATGGAAGAAACACATAGCACTGGCGGCGGAGCTCGCCCCGAGCGTACTGGACGTGGCGGTGGTGGCGGTAGCGGTGGCGGTGGTGCTGGTGGCGGCGGCCGCGGCGGCCGCGGCGGTGGTGGTGGTGGTGGTGGCGGTGGCGGCCGAGGACGCGGCGGACCGGGCGGTGGACGCGGCGGACCGGGCGGTGGACGCGGCGGACCAGGCGGCGGACGCGGGCGCGGCGGTCCGGGCGGGGGAGGCCCCGGCGGCGATCGCGGCGGTGGTGATCGCGGCGGCCACGGCGGGCACGGTGGCCGCGACGGCCGAGGCCAGCGGGGCGGCGAAGAGCGCTCGCGCGAGGGAGGCGATCTCATTGAGAACGTGATCGCGATCAATCGCGTCGCGAAAGTCGTGAAGGGTGGTCGGCGATTCTCGTTCAACGCCCTCGTTGCCGTTGGCGACGGTCAGGGCCGCGTTGGATTTGCGTCGGGCAAAGCGAACGAAGTCTCCGAAGCCGTCCGCAAGGCGGTCGAAGCGGCGCGTCGCAAGCTCACGCAGGTGCCACTGACCGGAAACACAATCCCGCACGAGATTATTGGACAGCACGGCGCGGGGCGCGTCCTCATGAAGCCCGCGGCGCCTGGCGCAGGCGTGATCGCTGGTGGTGCCGTTCGCGCGATCATGGAATGCGCCGGCATCTCCGACATTCTCACCAAGAGCCTCGGCTCCACGAATCCGCATAATATGGTTCGCGCGGCCATGGATGGTCTGACCCAACTGACGACAGTGGAACAGGTCGCGCGTGAGCGAGGTATCGAGGTGTCGAGCATTCAGTATCGTTCTCGCGCGAAGTCGAAGGAGGCGGTCTAATGCCGCGTACATTCGTTTGGCACCGCACCCGTGGTCCGAAGAAGACACCGAGTCTGCGCTTGCCCGAGAAGGGCAAGGTGCGCGTGAAGCAGGTTCGCAGCGGCATCGGGCATTCGTGGCGGATGCGAGCGACGCTCCAGGCGATCGGCCTGCATCACCATCAGCATGAGGTCGTGAAGGACATCCACCCCGCGCTCGTGGGGCAGCTCAAGCAAGTGCGGCACCTGATTCAGGTGACCGTGGTCGAAGAGTGAGAGGAACTGTGGCGAAGACCGTGGAAAAGGCCGAAAAGGTCGAAAAGATCGGGCTGCACAACCTGGTAGCGGCTCCTGGTTCGCATCGGAACCGGAAGCGCATTGGTCGCGGCCCAGGCTCGGGTAAGGGCAAGACCTCGGGCAAGGGACACAAAGGCATCAAGGCGCGCTCGGGTCACCATGGTCCGGGTGGCGGCAAGCCGGCGTTCGAGGGCGGCCAGATGCCCATCACGCGCCGTTTGCCGAAGCGCGGGTTCACGAATCCCTTCCGCGAGGAGGCCGAGGTGATCCGCCTCGACGATCTCGGGAAGGTGAGCGGCGAAGTGACGCCGGAGACGCTCGCCGAGGCGGGGCTCGTTAGGCGCAATCACGGGAAGATCAAGCTGCTCGCGAACGGAAAGATCTCGGGCGCCGTGACGGTGCGCGGGGTCAAGATGAGCGCGGCGGCGCGAGACAAGATCGTGGCGGCGGGTGGCAGCGTAGAAGAGTAGAGGGCAGAGCGTTTTGGGTAGAGGGCCGTTCACCCTCTACTCGCTCCCCTCGGCTCGCTACCCGTTAGGCAATCGGCCTCTACTAGGTAGAGTTTTATGGCTCAGAGCAATGCCGCAGCGACGGCGGTGCGCAACATCTGGAACACCACCGAGCTGAAGGAAAAAATCCTCTTCACGCTCCTCTGCTTGGTGATCTATCGCGTCGGCGCGCACGTTACTGCGCCCGGCGTGAATCCCGCCGCGCTCATCGACTTCTTCAAGAATCAGAGCAACGGCGGCGGACTCCTCGGTCTCTACGACCTCTTCACCGGCGGACAGCTTTCGCGCGCAACGGTGTTCGCGCTCGGAATCATGCCGTACATCTCGGCGAGCATCTTCCAGCAGATCGCGGGCGCGGTCATTCCGCAAGTTGAGAAGATGCAAAAGGACGAGGAAGGCCGGAAGCGCGTCAATCAATGGACGCGTTATGCAACGATTGGTCTCGCGTGGGTGCAGGCGTGGGGTTTCGCGCTCTTCACCGAGTCGCTGCCGGGCGTCGTCGATTCGCCGGGGTTTGCCTTCCGCCTCCAGACCGCCTTCTTCCTCACCACGGGAGCGATGTTCGTGATGTGGCTCGGTGAGCAGATCACCGAGCGTGGGTTGGGGAATGGCGCGAGCTTGATGATCTTCTTCTCGATTGTCGACCGCATCTGGCCGGGCATCGGCGAGACCTTCAAGTTCATCGGCTCCGGCGCGATCCCGACCTTCAACCTGCTCGTCTTGATGGTGTTGATGGTCGCTGTCGTCGCATCCGTCGTGGCGGTGACGATGGCGGCGCGCCGCGTCCTGATTCAGATCCCGCAACGAACGATGGCGCGCGGACGAATGCGCGAGGCATCTCGCAGCTTCATACCGCTGCGCATCAACTCCTCGGGCGTCATGCCGATTGTGTTCGCACAATCAGTGATCGTCATCCCGGGCACGGCGGCACAGTTCTCGAGCGTTCAGAAACTCCGCGACATCTCCGAGTACCTGCAGCCCGGCTCGGTGCTCTACTACGTGCTGATGGCGGCGCTCATTCTCTTTTTCACATACTTCTACACGGCGATCATCTTCAATCCGATCGACGTCGCGGAGAATCTGAAGAAGCAGGGTGGCTTCGTTCCTGGCGTGAAGCCGGGTGCCAAGACGGCCGAGTATATCGAGGACGTCGTCGCCAAGATCACGCTGCCGGGCGCGATCTTCCTAACGATCATCGCGCTGCTGCCGATCTGGATCAGTCGCCTCATCAACGTTCCGTTCTCCTTCGGCGGCACGTCGCTGCTCATCGTCGTCGGTGTCGCGCTCGACACGCTGACTCAGATGCAGCAGCATCTGCTCCTCCGGAAATACGACGGGTTCATGAAGAAGGGCCGCGTCCGATTCAGAGGGCGGCAAGGCGCACCAGGCGGATACTGATAGGGGGGCCTAGGGTCTTAGGGCTAGCCCCTATGTCCCTAGACCCTAGCCCCTTTGTTCATGGTCATCGTCCTCTTCGGCAAACCCGGCTCGGGCAAGGGCACGCAAGCTCCAAAGATCGCGGAGTCGCTCGGCGTGCCGACGCTGGCGACGGGCAACGTGCTGCGCTCGGCGGTGAAAGAGGGCACACCGCTCGGTCGCGAGGCCAAGGGCTACATGGACCGCGGTGATCTCGTGCCCGATTCGGTGATTCTCGGGATCGTCCGCGAGGAGCTCGCCAAGCCCGACTATTCCCGCGGCGTCGTTCTCGACGGCGTGGTACGCACCGTTCCGCAGGCGGAGGGGCTGGCAGCCATGCTCAAGTCCCTCGGCCGGAAGGTCGACGCCGTCGTCTCACTCGAGGTGCCTGACGAGGAGATCGTGCGGCGCATGGGCACGCGCACGGTGTGCTCGACATGTCAGACGCCGTACAGTGATCTTCCGTCCGGCGCCAAGTGTCCCAAGTGTGGCGGTGTCGTTATGCGCCGGAGCGACGACGAGCCGGAAGCGGTGCGGAACCGCCTGAGCGTTTACACGGCGCAGACGGCGCCGGAGTTCGATTGGTACAAGCGCAACGGCGCGCGCATCGCTGTCGTCGACGCGAACGGGACCGTGGGCGATGTCACTCAGCGCGTTCTGCGCGCGCTCGGCAGGTGATCCAGCTCAAGTCGAATCGCGAGATCGAGCTCATGGCGCAGGGAGGCAAGATTCTCGCTGCGACGGTGGAGCACCTGCGCGACGCGGTGCACGGCGGTATCTCGACGGGTGAGCTCGATCAGATCGCCGAAGATTTCATTCGCAGCCACGAAGGCGCGACGCCAGCATTCAAGGGCCTATACGGGTTTCCCGGAAGTATCTGCACGTCCATCAATAGCGAGGTCGTGCATGGAATCCCTTCTCGCAAGCGCGTTCTGAAAGACGGGGACGTGCTTTCGATCGACGTCGGCGTCGGCTACAAGGGCTACTTCACCGACAGCGCCGTGACAGTGCCCGTCGGCGAGATCGACGACGAGACGCAGCGTCTGCTTGCGGTGACGCAGGAAGCACTCGCGGCCGGGATCGCCGCCGCACAGCCGGGCAATCACGTCGGCGACATCGGCGCGGCCGTACAGGGCGTGGTCGAACGCGCGAAGTTCAGCATCGTGCGCGACCTCGTCGGTCATGGCATCGGCACGGAGTTCCACGAGGAGCCGCAGGTGCCGAACTACGGCAAACCGACGCGGCGCGAGAAGCTCGTTCCGGGGCTTACGATCGCGATCGAGCCAATGGTGAACGCCGGCGGCCCGGCGACGAAGACGCTCGCCGACAAATGGACCATCGTGACGATCGATGGCTCGCGGTCGGCGCATTTTGAGCATACGGTCGCAATCACGGAGTCTGGGCCAAGAGTGCTGACCTCGCTCTAAGTGCTAAGTGCTAGGTGCTAGGTGCTAGTGCTAGAAGCTGTCAGCTCCCTGGCACCTATACCCTTGCGCCTACACCCTAGCACCTCAGCATTCGGGCCTATCGACGCGTAAGACCCGCGGATATGCTCAACCAGCGCGATCGCGGCACGGTGCCGCGGCAGCGTCCCACCTGGAGGTTTCTCGATGCGTACGTGCAGTCATCGCCTCTGGCGAGCTGCCGCGCTTCCGCTCGTTTTCTCGGCAGCGGTCGTGCAGGCCCAGAGCCACATCACGAGTCCCAAAGAGCAGTTCGGCCATAACATCGGCGACGACTACTGGCTCGCGAATTACGATCAGTTCCAGGCGTACTGGCAAAAGCTCGCCAAAGAGTCCGACCGCATGAAGCTGGTCGAGATCGGAAGGTCGGCCGAGGGGCGATCGCAACTCATGGCGATCATTTCGTCGCCGGAGAACATGAAGAAGATCGACCGATACAAGGATATTTCCCGTCGGCTTGCACTAGCGGAGGGGTTGACTGATGAACAGGCGCACGCGCTCGCCAAAGACGGCAAAGCGGTCGTCTGGATCGACGGCGGGTTGCACGCGACCGAAGTGTTAGGCGCCGCGCAGCTGATGGAGACCGTCTATCAGCTCCTGAGCCGAAACGATGAGGAAACGAAGCGGATCCTGAACGACGACATCATCCTCGCCGTGCACGTGAATCCCGATGGCATGCAGCTCGTGTCGAGCTGGTACATGCAGGAGCCGGATTCGCTCAAGCGGAACATGAACATTCCGCGCCTCTACCAAAAGTACGTGGGGCACGATGATAACCGCGACTTTTACATGTCAAACCAGGCCGAGACGAAAAACGAAAACCATGTCATGTACTGGGACTGGTTCCCGCAGATCGTCTACAATCACCACCAGACCGGCCCTGCGGGCGCGGTGATGTTCGCGCCGCCGTTTCGCGATCCGTTCAACTACAACTTCGATCCAGCGATCCCGATGGAGATCGACGCGGTCGGCGCGGCGATGCAGACGCGTTTCGCCATGGAGCACAAGCCCGGCGTGACGATTCGGTCGGGATCGAGCTACTCGACGTGGTGGAATGGCGGCCTGCGTACGACGGTCTACTTCCATAACATGATCGGTCTGCTCACCGAGACGATCGGCAATCCGACGCCGCAGCGCATTCCGTTCATTCCCGCAATGACGCTGCCGCGCGCGGACCTCATGTATCCGATCGATCCGCAGCCAGTGTGGCACTTCCGCCAGTCGGTGGACTATTCGGTCACGGCGAACTACGCGGTGCTCGACTATGCGTCGCGTCAGCGTGATGAGTTGTTGTTCGACATCTACCGAATGGGCAAGAACTCGATCGAGAAGGGAAGCCGCGACAATTGGACGACGACACCGAGCGACATCGCCGCCGTCGAGGCCAAGGTTGCTGAGGCGGGGGGAGCACAGCTCGCCGGCGAGCAAACCAGTGGCGATGAAGCTGCGGCTGGCGGCGCGGGTGGCCGTGGCGGGCGCAGTGGCCGTGCGCGGGCCACGGGTCCGGCCGGCGCGGGCGCGGTCGGCAATCCGGTGGCGCCGTTCGGTGGCGGCACCGATATCAAGTTCTTCAACACCGTGCTCCGCGATCCGGCCAAGCGTGACGCGCGTGGTTACATCATTCCATCGAATCAAGCCGATTTCCCAACGGCGACAAAATTCGTCAACACGTTACGGCATGTTGGGATTTCCGTGTTCCGTGCGACGAGCCCGTTCACGGTGAATGGCAAGTCGTATCCCGTCGGCTCGTTTGTCGTGAAGACGGGACAGGCGTTCCGTCCTTATGTGCTCGACATGTTCGAGCCGCAGGATCACCCGAACGATTTCGCCTATCCAGGCGGCCCGCCGAAGCGTCCATACGATAACGCGGGGTGGACACTCGCGTATCAGATGGGTGTGCAGTTCGATCGCGTGCTCGATGGATTCGACGGGCCCTTCGAGAAGGTTGAAGGCCTCGCGGTGGTGCCGGCTGGTACGATCGCCGGAACGAACGGTGCGGCAGGTTACGTATTTTCTCATCAAGAGAACGATGCGTTCACCGCGATCAACCGCCTGCTCAAGGCGGGCGAAGACGTGTACTGGCTCAAGAGCCCGATGACGGCGAACGGCAAGTCGTATCCCGCCGGTTCGTTCTATGTGACGGCAAAGTCTTCGACATTGCCGATCCTCCAGAAGGCAGCGACCGATCTCGGCGTCAGCTTCGACGGCTCGGCATCGCGTCCTGCCGGCGACGCGACCAAGCTCGCCGCGCCACGCATCGCGCTCGCCGACGTCTACGGCGGGTCGATGCCATCGGGCCAGATCCGTTGGCTGCTCGAGCAGTTCGAGTTTCCGTATACCGTGGTGTATCCGCAGGACATCGACGCTGGCAATTTGAAAGCGAAATTCGACGCCCTGGTGATCCCCTCCGGTTTGTTAGGCCAGAGCGCTCGCGGCGGTGGTCGCGGCGGCGAAGGCGGCCGTCCTG
>JANWKK010000287.1 GCA_025451425.1 Gemmatimonadaceae bacterium | reverse complement strand
GGCGGTTATCGCGTACGGACGTTCACGACGGCCCAGAGCTACCTCTCCGAGCAGGATGCGATGGAGCCGGCCTGCCTCGTGATCGACATCAAGATTCCCGATCTGGACGGCATAACGATGCTGCGCGAGTCGCGCGCTGCGGGCCTCGAGACGCCCGCGGTGTTCATCACTGGCAGCGCCGATCTCGATGCCGCGGTGAAGGCGATGAAGCTCGGTGCCTTCGATCTCCTCGAAAAGCCGCTCGACGATCACGTGTTGTTGACAGCGGTGAACAACGCAACGCAGCGCGATGCCGAGCAGCGAGCGGGACGCCGGCAACTCGCTGTCCTCTGGCACGCGCTCGAAACGGTTACCGCTCGTGAGGCAGAAGTGTGCGCCCTCGTGACGTCGGGACGTCTCAACAAGCAGATCGCGGCCATCATCGGCACGACTGAGAAGACGGTGAAGGTGCATCGCGCCCGCGCCATGGCGAAGCTCGGCGCCCATTCCGTGGCCGAGTTGGTACGGATCGTCGACTATCTCCTCGCGCCCGATGCTCCGACGAGCATCGTCACCACGGATCATCGCGTGATGCAGCGCCCGCGAGTGCTCGACATCATGGCGGCCGCCCTCGGGAATGCGAAGGCGGCGTCAGACCTCACGAGTCACAGCGAAAATATTCGCGCACACTCCACAGGATCATCCGATAGTGGAGATCGTCTTCCCGCGTCGTAGTCGCGCGTAGCGCGCCACGCGCCGTGGCGCGCTTGAGCGTAATGACCATCTGTTCGGGCTTACTGCCACGATCGCGCAATTCGGCGGCCGTCGCACGCACCGTGCGCTGCAACTCGCCGGCTAATGGTGAGCACTCCCACGGCTCGCATGCGAGCACACCCCTCATGAGATTGCGCAGCCGCGTGACCGGCGCCTCAGCCAAAGTCACCGCGGATGAAGGCGCGGCTGGAAACAACGGAGCGTGTAGTGTCGGCATACTTGACAAAGCTTCACACTCCGCGTCGACCAGCCATTGGACTTTCGCTACATAACGCACCCGGCGGTCGCTTGCGATTGGCGCGGTCTTTGGTCCACTGTGCCGCACCAGCGTTTGGATGACAACCTCCCCGCAGAGAAGTACCGGGAGGAGGCCATGGCGAAAGCACACGTGGCACACTCGATCAGCCGAAAATCGCGCGACCGTCGCGAAAGTATCGGCATCGTTACAAGTGGAGCGCGCCATCTGTCTTGGCTTCCACTCACGCTGGTCGTCCTCTCCTTGGCCGGACTGGCTGTCGCGCCGCTCGTGCTGCAACAACGCACAAGCTATCTGCGCGACGATATTCGCGTCGTTGGAGAACCGGGGCGTTTACTACTCGGCGAGCTGCGTTTGGGCTTGGCTCGTGAGTTGGCGTTCGCACAGCGCTTCACGGTCTCTCGCGATCGCTCCCATCTCTTCGAGTTCCAACGCACCGCCACGCGCGATGATTCGTTGCTTGCGCGGTTGAACACGACGCTGCACGAGATGGGACCTGCCGCGCGCAGCTCGGTGATGGGCGTGCGGGAAACAGTCGACCACTGGCGGCAATTCGTCGCGCTCACCGAGACGAAGACGCCCGAGGATGTCCTGCGACAAGCCGTGCAGCACGGCGTGAGCTATGAGGCGCTGCTACTCGCGACGGTGCGCGTCGACTCGGCGATCGCTCGTGCGATGCAGTCACGACGGGTGCAGATCGAAAGCGATGAATCCCTCGAGCTGGAGCTCGCGATAGCCTTTGTGCTCGTGGGTTGCGTTGCCTCGGCAGCGGTGCTCGTGCTGACGTTGCGCGACCGACACCTTCGACTCGTCCTCAAACGACGAGCCGAGGAAGAGGCATCGCTGCGCCGGCTCGCAAGCTCGTTGAGTGGTGCGTTCACGGTGAACGAGGTCGCGGAGCTCACCGTCTCGGCCGCGCTCAACTCGAGCCGTATTGGCGGCGCATATCTCGCACGCGCACTCGACGGCGATCTCGTGACGATCGCGGGCCGCGGAACTTGTGCGCCGGTCGCTGGGACGCGTGCCCGCACGCCCGCTTGGCTGAACGACGGAACCAACGGCGATCACCCGCGCATCTACACGACGGAGGTCCGTCCATCTCGCGACGCACGCAGCTCGGGCGTGGATGCACGCCGGTCTGGCTCGCTGCTCGTCGTTCCGCTCCGGCACGACGGAAGTGTGATCGGTACGTTAGGCGTCGCCTCGGCCGGCGGACGGCGGCAGTTCAGAGAGTCCTCATTGCGCTTCGGCCGCGCCCTCGGCGACCTCGCCGCGGTCGCGCTACATCGTGCCGAGGCGCTCGACAGCGAGCGACGCGCCCGCGCTGAGGCGGAGTCCGCGGTGCGGACCCGCGATGCCGTCGTCTCGATTGTGTCCCACGATTTGCGCAATCCATTGATGGCCATTCTCGGCAGCGCCGATCTGCTGCTCGAGCTGACGGACGAGCACGGCCACGAGACTGAGCGGACGCAGCTCGCGACACTCAAGCACGCCGCGGATTCGATGAACCGGCTGATTCGCGACCTGCTCGATGTCACGCGGCTCGAGTCGGGACCGCTGCCGGTGCAACAGAGCACGCTGAACTTGCTGGATGTCGTGGACGACGTCGTGGACATGTTCCAGATCGTCGTGCGGGCGCGGCACATGACACTCACGCGCGACGGCCCGCATCAGACTCCGACGGTTGTCGGCGATCGCGATCGGTTGGCGCAAGCGTTCTCCAATCTCATCGCCAACGCCGTCAAGTTCACCCCGGATGGTGGACAGATCAAAATCAGCATCGAACTGCGCGCAGACGGCGTGTACGCTTGCGTGCGTGACACCGGGCCGGGCATCCCTCCAGAGCAGATACCACATCTGTTCGATCGATTCTGGCAGGCATCGCGCAGCGATACGCGCGGTCTCGGCCTTGGCCTGTCCATCGTCAAAGCCATCGTCGAGGCCCATGGCGGGACGGTGCAAGTCGAGAGTGTGATGAACGAAGGATCGGCGTTCTGCGTGCGGCTGCCGCGCGCGGACGTGCAATCGCTGCCAATGCCTAACGGGCTTGGCGCGACCATTTCTGACACGACGACGCTGCCGACGGAGCCCTCGAGCGTACCATCGATATTCAGCATCGTCGGCCAGCCGCTCGAGTCGTGAGCCTCGGAGTCGCGCATGCAGTCCAGTGCCGCCGTTCTCGAAGCCAGCATCGTCGCTCTGGTGCTGGGTCTCGCGCTACGCGGGTCGCCGCGCGAGGTTCGCTTCTTCGCCTGCCGACCGCGACTTCTGTTTCGCGCATTCGTGGCGATGGACGTTCTTCTGCCACTCTTCACGATGAGCGCGCTCTCGGCGTTGTCGATGCCCGCGCCGGTGACTCTTGGCGCAACGCTACTCGCGATTTCGCCAGGCGCGTCGCTCATCGCCCAGAAGGAGCTCCGGCCCGGTGGGCGCGGCGAGTTCGTCCTCGCCTCGTCAATGCTCGGATCGTTGCTCGCGATCGCGTCCGTTCCGATCTGGCTGGGGATTGCGAGCGAGCTGCTTCTCCCTGACGCATCGCTCTCGCCAAGCGCGGTGATGCGCCTGGTGACGACCCTCTTTGTGCTTCCGCTCACGCTCGCGCTGGTTCTACGGCGTCTTGCTCCCGACTTGATGAGAAGAGCGAGCGGTCCGTTGATCGTCGCCGCAGACGTCATGCTCTTGATCGCGCTGCTCTCGTTTGCCGGCGAGATCGTACCTGGCCTGCGCCGCCTCGGCCTCGGTGGCGCGGGTGCGATCGCGGCGAGCGCCGCCGGCGCCGTGATGCTCGGTCATCTCGCGGGCGGACGCGATGCGTCGGACCGCTCGGTGCTCGCGGTCATGTCCGGCGCGCGCCATCCGGGCCTCGCGCTGCTCATTGCGCGCTTCAATTTCGCCGGCGATCTCGTGCTTCCCGCAGTTGTTGCGAGCTTACTGATCGGCACGCTGCTCACGCTGCCGTATGCGTTTTGGCGACGACGCCAGCGACGCCGTGTCGACAACTCCGCGGCGACGCTGGAGCTCGCGCCTGACGCGCCCATATTAGCTCCAGCCCCGCCTGCGTCTCAGTAGCGTTCTGTCGTTCCTCGCTGGAATGACAATGCATCACTCAACTCACTTCTTGGCAACGGCGCCGCCGAGCGGTGCGACATACGGATTGCCACCGAGCGCATTCGAGATATCGGTGATGGCGCGCTGGCCGCGAACGCTGTTTCCTGCTTCATCGAGCGGCGGCGAGACGACAGCGATGCCGAACTTGCCCGGTGAGACGGCAATCAATCCACCCCCGACGCCGCTCTTCGCGGGCAGACCGGTCGCGAACAACCACTTGCCCGAGTCGTCGTAGAGGCCAGCCGTGGCCATGACGGCGAGCGTCGGCGCAACATGCTTGAACTCGATCACCTGCTTGCCCGTCACCGGATTGCGGCCGCCATTGGCCAGCGTCGCCGCCATCGTCGCGAGATCCTTCGCGTTCACATTTACTGAACACTGCTTCGTGTACAGATCGGTCGCCTGCTGCGGGTTGGCCTTGATGTGGCCGTAGGCGAACATGAGTTGCGCGATCGCTTGATTCCGCTGGTTCGTTGCGGCCTCGGATTTGTACACTTCGTCGTTCACGTGCAATTGGCGGCCCGCGAAATCGTCGAGCGTGTTGATGATCGTCGTCCAAACGGCCTCGTAGGTCGAGCCCTCGATCAGACTGGTCGTCGTGATGGCGCCAGCGTTGACGAGCGGGTTCATCTCATGCCCCTTGTGCTGCTCGATCGCAACGATCGAGTTGAAGGGCTGCCCAGTCGCGTCGACGCCAATGTTCTCCTCGACGCTCTTCTCGCCGGACTGCTGGAAGACGTGCGCCATCGTGAACACTTTCGAGACCGACTGAATCGAGACCTCGGATGTGATATCGCCGGCTGTGTAGACCTTGCCGTCCGGCGTGATGAGCGCGATGCCAAAGAGGTCGGGATTGACCTTCGCCAGCGCCGGTATGTAGTCGGCGTTCTTGCCGTCTTTCAGACTCTTGTACTTCTCGTACGCCGCGTTCACCACGCGCTGATAATCGACAGCGGTCTGCGCGTGGATCCCTTGTGCCGACGCGGCGACCAGGCTGGCGGCGATGGCAAAATGACGAAACATCTGCTCAGTCCTGTGCGCGAGTTGGCTCATGTCCGGCTCCTCCTCCAAACTTCTGCGAGTAACTGTATTTCACCGAGAACTGCAACCGATAGTCACTGGCGGTGAAGCCATTGCCATTGTTGGTGCGATGGGCCCATTGGAATTCGCCGCCGGTCAGGAAGCTGGGCAGCGGCGACCAGAGCAGGTTGAGGCTCGCGTACTGACCGGTACGGAAAGCCTGCGGTGTTTGCAGGTCGCTGTTGTCGATGTTCACGCGCGAGTATCCGATCGCGGTCGACAGCTGCTTCGTCCACTTGTGGTCGAGATAGGCGGTCAGGCCGAGATCATTCAGGGCTTGCCCGGTGACGGGCGTGACCGTATTCCCCGGATTGCGCTTTGCACCGACGTCGACCGGCGCGTCGTTGAAATAGTTTTCAACTCCGGCCCCTTCGACGATCTGGAGATGAAGCACATCGTTCGGCCCGGCGTTGACGCCGCCGCTGAGCGCCACGCCCCACGCCGTCACGTTGCCGTTCAGGTTGAATGCATCGTTCGGTAACAAGTCGTCCCAGCTGATCCATCGCACGATGGCAGAGAGCCTGGCGTATCCCCATTTGGCGCCGAGCTTGTACGCCGCCGAGATGTCCGGGGCGGGAAACCGAGGTGCGATGCTCTGCAGTTCGATACGGTCCGCGAGAAGGCCAGCGTCGCCACTGGCGCCCGGCCGCTCGAGCGCGATGAGGGCCTGCGTTCCGTTGTCCTTGTGAATCGGCTCCCAGAAGACCTGCACGTTCCGATAGAACAGCATCCCGTTAGGTCCCCAATACTCGAGGATGTTCGGGAACACGTTGAGGTCCATGAACGGACTCTCGAGCTGGCCGCCACCAAAGGCGCCCCACTGACCGTACATGTGCCGCGGGCGAATCGTCGTCTGTCCAGCGTCGACGCCGACGCCAAAGAGATCCCAATCGAAGACGACTTTGATGTCTTTCGTGCCCGTCGGAATCGTCGCCTTGGCGCCGAACTGCGTCTGGCGGGCGCTGAACCAGGTGTGGCCGTTGTGGCCGAACTCATCCTGGAACGCCGGCAGCTTCGAGGGCCGATTCGTATCGAACCAATTCGGATCGTTGGTGCGGAAGTCGCCGATCGCGTCGGCCATCGCGAAGCCATACACCTCGATCCGGGTGCCGGTGTCCGCCTGAACCTTCTTGGAAGACTGCTGCGTCGTGCCCTGTGCTGCGGCCCCCGCGATCGCGAGAGCGACAAGCAGCGAGGCGCCGCCGAGCATTCGTTTTATTCGCATCTGCATTCTCATATCGTTAGGGTTGGCGGGGCTCAGTGGACATGCGCGGCCTCCCACGCTCGCACCCGCTTGCGTGCGGCACCGAAGAGCCGCTCGTAATTGCCGCGAAGGAGCAGCGCGCGCGTTGTCGGCGGCAGCTTGTCGAGAAAGGGTTTATAGATCTCGAACACGCGGTAGTACATCTCCGGGTCCGTCGGTGCGACGACATCAGTGCCGAAGAGAAAGCGATCGGGAAATCGATTCACGAGCGCGGCGGTGACGGCGATGGTCGTATCGCTCGCCACGATGTATTTCGCGACCTCGTCCCACGAGAGGTCGAAGTAGAGGTGGCTCAATCTCGGGTCGCTGAGCAGCGACTCGAGCATCTCGACGTGCCGCGTGACGGGCCGCACCACGCGGCCGACGCCGGTATGCGCCCAAATGATCGTGGTCGTGGGATGGCGAAGGAGCAGCTCGCGCATCTGCGCGAGGTAGGCCGGCGGCGATCCCGGCTTCGCGAACGGGACGTCGACGTCGTTATGTATCAGCACGACCAGCCCGACTTCAGCGGCGAACGAGAGCACGCTATCGAGCGCTGGGTTGAGGAGGCTCGCGACGCCGCCCGCGACTTTCGCCGATACGAATTCCTTGTGGATCGTGAACTCGCCGATTCCGGTGAAGACGCCGGGGAAGATCTCGAGCACGCGGCGGATGTGGTCGCGCGCGTACATGTCCGTGGGGTTGAACCCGGTGATCATCGGATCAAAACGCGCCTGCTCCCGCGGTGAGAGCGACTTGTACTCCATCGCGATCTGCGCGTCGGTGAAGCTGTAGTAGTAGAGCGGCGCGTCGGTGTTGAGGTAGTACGTCGGACCATTGGTGCCGTCGATGTGCATGGACCACGTCTGCTGAAGTGGGATGCCGAACAGTGCCGAATGCCCGACGCGATTACCCATGATCGCGAGAAAGGCCTTCAGATCCGGTCCACGCTGGACATAGTTCGTGAGATGGAAGTGCGAGTCATTGAACTCGTACGTGGTATCGATCGACGCCAGCTGCTGCGCGACCAGCCGAGGCGCGGCCGCCAACATGGCAGCGACAAGGACGACCATGCCTGCGCGCCAGCAGCGTGTCGCGAGCGGCAGCGAAACCATCGGCCGGGGCGACCGCAGTGGCAGAGCATCTCGTGTTCGCGAGTGCACCTAACGAGTCAGCAATGGGTTCAAGGTAATCGTCACCCTGCGGGAGCAGGATGTCTTGGTTCTGGTCAGGCTATCTCGCGCGCGCCGCGTGCGCCTATTGGACTAAAGGCCTCCCCGCACCTAACGAGGCTGGTACGGCCGCGCTCGACTAGGACGAAAGGCGTATGGGAGCGCGCGTGGCCTCACTCTAGTCTGTTTCGGCGAAGTGATCCGTTTGCTCGACGCTTTGGGCCAGCTCGGCGCCCGCGTCGCGGAACCCGTCCGGAACATCCTTATGCGCCTGTCACGCTCGTTTTCCGCCGTTCTGCTTCTTGCTGCCGTACCGTTAGGCTTCTCCGCAGCACAGGAGACAGAGGCACTTCCTTACAAAGTCGACAGTACGCTCCGCTTTCCAAACACAACGGCGGGCGAGTTCACCCCGGGCGCCGGCTACGATGTCATCAAAACGCAGCGCGGCAGCTTGAACATCAGCGTCTACGGGCTGTTTCGATATATGAATCAGTATCCCGCCGGCAATTCATTCACCACCCATCTCGGCCAGGTACGACCGGTCGACCGCCGCAATGACCTCAACTGGCAGCGTACCTTCGCATGGCTCACAGGCTTCTTCTACGATCCGCGTTTTCGCTACAACATCACGCTGTGGTCGCTGCCGACGACGCAACAGGTATTGCTCTTCGGGAATCTGTCGTACCAGGCGTCCAACATGTTCGTCTTCGGCGCCGGCATCGGGCCGAACCTCACCTCGCGATCGGTCCAGGGGCAATGGCCGTTTTTCCCGGCATCCGATCGGCAGATGGCGGACGAGTTCTTCCGCGGCGGTTTCTCGTCAGGCGTGTGGATGACCGGGTACCTGCTTCCGCGTCTTGCATACACGCTCTCGATGAACAACAACATCAGCCAGCTCGGCGTCCCGCAGAACGTCGATTTACCAGAGCTCACTTACAGTGCCGATTTGCGCTGGCAGCCGACGACCGGCGAGTTCGGGCCGCGCAACGGCTTCGGTGACCTGGAGTTTCATACGAAGCTGGCGACGCAGTTCGGCTTCAGCGCCGCCACCGCGCGCGAGGATCGTGCGGCCGACAATGCAGCGCCGCCTGCAACAACGCAAATTCGCCTGTCCGACGGCGTCATCCCCTTCGAGATCGGTGCGCTCGCACCCGGCGTTACCGTTCAGAAGCTGACCTACGACTATATGTCGGTCGACGCCAGCGCAAAGTACCGCGGCTGGACCTTCATGAGCGAGTACTACTTCCGGTGGTTGAAGGATTTCATAGCCGATGGCCCTTTGCCTCTCACGTCGATTTACGACAACGGCTTCATGGCCGAGCTGAGTCGCATGGTGGTACCGCGAACGGTCAATCTGTATGCCGCCGGCGGCTACATCTTCGATCAGTTCAAGCGGCAACCCTGGGAACTGTGTGCGGGGGCCAGCTATTACCCGTACGGCAACCGATCCTGGCGGATCAACGCACACTACATCCACATCGTGCGTTCGCCGACGGGCTCGTTCTTCGGCTACTACACCGCAGGGCAGACCGGGACAACGATCTCGTTTGGTACGGACATTTTATTGTAGCCAGCTGGCACGTTAGGCATCGCCGGCACGGTCCCAAAGTCCAATACTACGCTTGGATTCTGTTCCATAGGCTATAACGAGCGCACCTGCGTGAAAGCGTAAACGGACAGTGCGCGGAGGGCGCAGCGATAATCTGAGCACTTGCACATGGCCTTGTCCTGAGCCTTTGCTCGACTCTGCGTCTCTCCGCGTTTCCGTGCTTGCAGCCCCACGCGCGACGACATGGGCGACGAAAACTGAAAACGGAGCACGAACGTGGCGACGCAGCTTCAACTCAAGCTCAGCTCCGCGGAAGCGCGTAGCATCGCCAAGGATGCCTACGTCTACGGCTTCCCGCTGGTCGACAACTACCGCATTCAGTACGCCTATTTCCAGAATCGCGGCGGTCCGGAGTACCAGGCGCCCTGGAACCAGCTTCACAACACGGCACGCGTCTACACACCCGACGACAAGACCGTCCAGTCGCCCAACTCGGACACGCCGTACTCATTTGTCGGCGCTGATCTCCGAGCCGAACCGCTTGTCCTCACGTTCCCCAGAATCGAGTCGAACCGCTATTTCTCCGCACAATTCGTGGACTGGTACACGTTCAATTTTGCGTACGCGGGCACCCGAACCACCGGCAACGACGGCTGCAGCGTTCTCC
>JANWKK010000286.1 GCA_025451425.1 Gemmatimonadaceae bacterium | reverse complement strand
TGAAAGGCCCGGGGTACGGGCAGAGGCAGCGCGCGCGCTGGGAAAAAGTGGACGAACATCTCGAGGATCTCAAAGTGGGGAGCCAATAGCGCTGAGAACTTGCCCCGACTGAAGGCGATGCCGATCGGATTGTCTCGCCCGTCATAAGTACGAACGATCTCGTCCGCATGACGCTCAGCGCCGATTCGCTCTCGGTTGCGGCCCCGCAACGACACGAGCGAGCCAAGCGGGCGAAGGACCGGCCACAGCCTGAGCGGCGCGTTAAGATAGTAGACCGAGATGGACGCCGTCCCACCCGGCATGAGCACACGGGCGATCTCGCTGATCGCCCGCCCAGGGTGCGGGGTGTGATGAACAACGCCCTGGCAGTTGATGTGCGTGAACGCGCTGTCTTCGAATGTCAGATTCTCGGCATCTTCCCTGACCACACTGGCGGCAACCTGGTAGATCGAGCAGCGGGTACGGGTGAGCTCTACCGCCCTCTCGGTCAAATCTGCAGCAGTGAGATCGCGATAGCCGCGAAGACCGAATTCGACTGTCCAGAATCCGATCCCGCAGCCGAGATCGAGAACCCGCTGAACCTGTGGGCCCGGGGGGAAGAGTCGCTCGTCCATGTGCCCAGCAAAGCAATCTGCGACGCAAACCCGCCTGTGCTCCTCGAAGAACTCCAGGGACCCCGTAGGGAAACGGGACTCACCCTCCCAGAGTGGGCTGCGCTCCCAGAACTCACGGACCTGCTCGATCGTTGTCATAGCAAGAGCGAGCGAAGATACCCGATGGCCTCGCCCAAACGCATCAGCCGGTGGTCGTGCGCGCGTAAACGGCGCACGTCGTCGCGTGTTGGCCAACTGTGGTAGGAAGGCGTAGGCGCCGGCGTGATGAGCTGCGCATTGACGCGTCCCGTGCGAGCTAGCGATTCGATCGCTCGGCGAAGTAGACCGCCTGCAGCATTGTTGTTTGCCAGGATCGCGTTGAAGAGACTTGAACCAGGTTCGACGGGCACGACGAGTTGCGTGAGCGGCTCACCGGCGTCGAGCTTCGCGGTCACTCGGAATATCGTCGTCCCCACCGATGCGTCGCCATCGGCGAGGCCTTGCAGCTCTCCGGCGATTCCGCCGTACGCGGGAAGAATGCTCGAGTGAGCGCACCACACTCCGTAAGGCGCGATCTCAAGCACGTTGGACGCAAGCAGTTGGTTCATCCGGATGACGATCAGGTCTGGCCGCGCCTCCTGCAACGCGTGTACGAACTCGGGAGACGAGAAGTTCGACGTCGATTTCACGACGATCCCGCGCTTCACGGCAAGTTTCCGAAGAGACGGGAAGTCCCCGCCACCTCGGCCAGCTTTCTGACCGAGTTTGTAGGCGCCATTGATGAACACCTGGTAAGCCCAAAAGCGCGGAGCGGTACGACCAAGCAACATCAGCGCATGCCGAACGGCGCCACCACGCTGGCCGCTGAGGATGGTCGCCGTGAACGCGACTCCGATGACATCAATGTCCTCGCTGTCGAACAGCGGTGCGAAAATGACGTTTGACGTGAGGTCGTCGTTCGAGAGAATGAAGACCCGTACTTTCATTTGCGCTGTGCCCAGATGGTCACGGGCGCATCGGCCGGCTCGCTGATCACGCAGAGGCCCGCCCCGACAACCCAGGTGACGATCTCATCGCGGCGCGGGAACGCAAGCCGCTTCAGCGAGATGTTTACGAGCACGACCTCCCGGCACGCTCGCCAGCCGGCGGACCGGAGACTCAAACCCGAGGCTGTGGGCAAGAGCCCAAGAAAAGGCACAAGAGCATTTGCGACGACGAGCGCCCCACGCCGCCCAATGGCCTGACAGAGCGCTCGAACTATGGTGAGCGCCGCCCCACCAACGCCCCCGTAGCGCGGTGCTACCCAGATTCCGACGAGTCCACCCCGCCGAGTGACACGCGCGAGCTCCGCTAGGCAGAGGCGCGGATTCTCGGTATAGGCGACTACACCGTAGGCGTATACGAGGTCGAAGCTTTCATCTCGAAAGGGGAGAGCTTCGAGCCTTGCCTGGACGAGCTGCCACCGGGAGTCCACCTTGGTCTGCGCCGCTTGGAGCGCATGCGAGGAGACGTCGAGCCCGACGCGGAGCACCCCTCCGGGGGCCTCCTCGTCTAGCAGCACCGCGTGAACTCCATCGCCACACCCAGCGTCAAGTAAAACGCCATGGATGCGTTCGTCGTTGAGGACCGGGCCTAGGAAACGTCGCGCTGCTGAGCGCTTACCTTCAGGAATCGTGTCGCCAACGTTCGCCCAATGTTCATCGAACTCCATCGAGGCATCCGACTCGAACACGACGACTCCGTTTTCAATCCGAGACGCCCCGGGGTCGATTAGCAGTGACTGAACGTCAGTCACGGAGCTGCCGCAGCCGCGACGATGCGGCCGATCGATTCGGCACGATGCGAATCGACGCCTGCGTGGACCGGGAGATTTAAGACCAGCGGCGGGAACGTCCTTGCAACGCCGCGATCGAGAAAGCGAGCCCCGGCATACGCCGCGAGGTCCGGCACGACGTAATCTACAAGACGGCCCGCTTGCACACCCGCCGCCTGGAGCTCCTTCATAACGAACTCTGCACGCTGGGTTCGCACAACATAGTGCGAGTACGTCGCACCCGGCTCAGCTGGGGGTAGACGCACCCCGCGGGCGTCCGCCAGAACTTCGTTGTAGATTGCCGCACTGCGTCGCCGATGCGCGACGATTTCCTCGTAACGCCCGGCCTGCACGAGCCCGACACGGGCCTCGACGTTGGCCATCTGAGTCAGGTGATCGCGCGGCATGTCGATCACGTGCTCGTCGTAGTAGTCGGTGAAGCGTCCGAGGACACCGCGGCGTACGAGCTCGTCGACGAGCCTGTAGACGGGCGGCAGAAACGCCCCCCACGCCCCACCGAGGTAGAGCGCGCGCCGCAGCTCCTTGCCTAAGCCACCCGACACAAGCATGCGCTCGCGCTTCTCGCGTAGAGACTCGAACACCTCGCCGGAGTCGGTCGCAACCACACCGCCAAAGATCGCAGTGATGATCTTGCTCACATTGAGTCCGTAAACCGCAGCGTCACCAGCGCGCTGAACAGGTTGACCCCTCCATTCCGCGCCAAAGCTGTGCGCACAGTCCTGAACGACGCGCAAATCGGGATGCGAGCTCGCAAATGCGTTAAGCACATCGAGGTCGACAGGGAATCCGAACAACGAGGTCGGCACAATCGCTGCCGTGCGCGGTCCAACAGCAGCAGACGCCAGATCAAGGTCCATGTTGAAGTCCTCGTCACGGCTGTCTACGAAGACGGGTGTATTACCGCTCGCAACGATCGCGTGTGCCACGACGATGCAGGTGTATGCCGGGCAGATGATCTCTTGACCGACGAAGCCGAAAGACTCGAGGAGAAGTCGAAGCGCAGTGCGTCCGTAAGGAAACGCGAGCGCGTATCGCTGCCCGAGTGACAGCGCGAACGCGCGCTCGAACTCTGCCACTGAGTTCGGCCGTCGCTTGACGGCGGCGAAAAGCTCGCGTGAGCCGATAGTCGGACGCAAGCGGGCGATCATGCGTCGTCGCCGACCTGCCAGTAGCCTTGTGATGCCATGTGCAGCACAGAGAATGGGCGCAGCAAGCACTCGCGCTCGAACCCGGTTGAGTCACCCACCCACTCGTCTTTGATGAGGGCCGTTCCCCCGAAACGGATCGTCCGCTTGTTGGCTAGCGATACCTCGTCCCCGTTTGTGATGACGCGTCTCACGAGGAGCCGCTTTGCAAGCAACCGCACTCTCGCGATGCGCAACACGGTTTCGGTCGCGATACGGAGAACCGCGAATTGAAGCGGCGACGGAAGCTCGAACGGAGCCGTCGCCAGCCGCGCGACGACCTCAATCCCATCTGGAGTCTCACGCCAGATGTTTGCCGAGTTGTACGACTGAGTCGTGTATAGCCGACCCCCGGCACGTGCGACAACGCCGGCGTCAACACTCGTGCCTGTGCCGCCGACGTGATGAGTAATACCACCCTTGTGCACTGAGACAACGGTGTAATGAGCTGTGCCCCTGTCAATGACGAGCCCGGCGGACCGGAACACCCGGCGGAACGGGTCGCCCTCTGCCGGGAGAACCAGATCGACCTCAAGTGGCCTCTCCTCGGCCGCAGCCCAGCAATAGCTATTGAAAAGCGGGATGAGATTGGGCTCGTCCATCGTTTCGAGTGTCACGAGGGATCGCGCGGCGATAGCGCGGCGCGCAAAAAGCGAGAGAGCGGCAGCCTCCGGAATCTCTCCCGCAAGCGCCTCGATTCCTCCGGGGGCGAGGAAGCGCGTGTTGCGGCTCCCATACAAGCCACCAAACGAGCCATCGGCGTGCGCGAAGTGGCAGAGAAACTGCAACGACCTGCCGAGAGGCTCAAGGAGATTGAGTTCGGGCCGGAGGCGATGCGCGTCGGCGAGGTAGTGCGTCGTCAGAGTTTGATAGCCAGGGTCCGCGCCCCAGTACTCCCTGAACCATCCATCAGCGTCTTGCGCCTCAAGCAGCCGGCGTAGGAGAGACTCAGCTCGTTGGAGGCCCCCCGAAGCGGTGAGCGCGTGCCAGCGCACCAGCGCCGACACGGCTGTCGCCAGATGATTCGAGATAGTGGCGTGGGTTTCGTCTGTTCGTTCAAGGAAGCGAATCATCGGCTCGACGGTATTCAGGTGCGCAGGCTGCAAGCGCGGCCCGAGCAACTCGATCGCCGCCAGCACGTCATGAGCGACAAGCGCGGTCACGCAGAAGGACGACTCATGCGGAAATGCCTCTCCCACGCTTCCGTCTCGGTCGCAGAGACGTGCCGCTGCGTCGATCATCTCCTGAATACGGTCGATGGCTGCTCGCTCGGAAATGTACTCCGGCAACAAACCCGCTACGGCAAGGCGTGCCAACCCATGGCACGCCCCTTGAAACGTCGCGTTGCCGAAGTCGATCAGCTTCCAGGCCCAGCGGTAGCGGTCACCGAAGCCGCGCGTGGGACTGATTTGATTACGGTCATAGAGCGCTAGCAGGCGCGGTAATACGCGCTCCACTTGTACCTGGTACGGGTTCACCTAGCCCAGCGCTCTACTACGTTACTTTGGATCATTGCCTTCACGACAGCCTCGCCGAGCGTTCGCTCAAAACCGAGTCCCGCGCTCGAGGACGTCAGGATCGAGTCGATAGACGGGACGAGCGCATCGAGCGTCTCCGACCGCTGAATCGACCCGTCCAGGCCGAACCAGCGATGCGTTGCCAGATAAGCGACGATCTGCGCTCGTTTGACCTCCGGCTTCAACTTCGCCCACGCAGTTGCGCTAATCGGCTTTGCCGCCTCGCCGGAGCGCGCAAATGTGAGGAGCGACGTGTATTTCCCCACCCGGAGTGAGTCTGCGCTCAGCCCATGGTCGCGCTCGTATTGAGCGATCCGATCACGACGCACGAAGATCGCGAAGAACTGAACTTCACTCGTGCCAACGAGCCCATCCGGCTGGATGTATCCGAGATCTGGATGTTGGACGATTACAACACCGACCTCCCTAAACGACGGCCCCCAGACCCGCGGGTCGTAGAGAATGTATTGATACCCCTCGCCGTCGTCGTTCGACACGACCAGCGGCGCTGATTCCGCGAGATGGCGTGCGAGCCAAGCTGGAGGCTCTGCAGCGGGGTCATAGAGCTTTCGTTGC
Source organism: Gemmatimonadaceae bacterium (assembly GCA_025451425.1). The sequence goes on along the minus strand of JANWKK010000286.1, from coordinate 3,712 downwards.
CTGAGTGCTCGTCGGAGGATGTTCAAGAACGAACTGTGCGCCTCGGGCTTCAGGAAATACGACCCGACGAGCCGCATGGGAGTCGCGTAGGAACGGTCGTAAAGGTACGGGTACGCGGCAACGCCCATCATTACTCGGTCGTTCTTCGACACAAATGTGCCCAGGTCGGCTCGAATCGCGTGATAGACGCGATCCGAGCTCCGCAATGCCACCGGATTTAGCGGAAACAGATGCCGCACGACGGTCGACGTCGAAAACACGATGCCGGCAACCGCAATGGCCCCCACTGCGGCGACAGCAGGCCGTCGAAGACCCACTGCCGCGAGCTCGCCGACGCCGACGTAACCGCGAGCTGCGAGTGGGATCGCAAAGAAGTAGAGATCGCCGCCGTATTGGGGGGCCTTGTTGCCGACAAACACTGCAAACCAGACGAGGTAGAGAAGGAGGTTCAAGAGCAGATAGATCTCAACGACGAGCGGCATTGGCAAGCCCCGCAGAAACAAGGCACGGCGCCCATGCGTCCGAACGTGGAAGCTGAGCCGCACGACAACCACGGCAACCGCGAGGAATACCCCTGCCTCGAGAATCCTGCCGCCCGGCCACTGGTAAACGAAGGACAGAAAGTAAGCCATCGTGTTGTGGATCGTGGTCCGGAATTGATCGCCCTGCACAAGAGCGAAGATGAGGGTCTTCCAGAGGTCCCGGCCGTAGAGGATCGCCCACAGGCCGAGGCCCATTGCGTTTCCCGCGAGGACGAGCAGCACATTCGCTACACGTTCACGACCCCGGACGATCACGAGTACCACGTACCCCACGACATACAACTGCACGAAATACCCGAACCAGTGTGACGCTAGCGTTGCGATCCCGAGCACGCCGATCAAGAGCGAGTGTGCGCGTAGCGCCTTCGTCGAGAGCTTTCGAACGAGCACTCGGCCGAATACGAGCAGGAACAGTGCATAGGTAAAGCCGAAGGTGATGTCGCAGCGCAACTGGTCGGCCGAGAAGTAGAAGCCGTAAAGCGCGGCGGCGATTGCGATTGAAACGAGCGCCGTTCCGTATCCCCAGATACGCGCGGAGACATACGCCGCGATCGCCATCCCAAGGATCCCGACGACCGCGCTGACGGCTATCAGTTGCCACGTCCCTACGCCGAACGCGGCAACGATTCCGCTCGCAAGCACGTAGTGAAGGGGCGGGTGGATCATGAACGGTTTGACACCGGGGAAAAAGATGTCCTGCGCATGCAGCGGGTAGTGCCAAACACCCTTGCGAGCAAAATCGATCACGGGGTTCGAGAGCAGCGAGGTCTCGCCGTCGAGCAATGTCTTCGACAACATCGAGGACACAACCGTTGCCGCGAAGACGTAGAAAGCGACGACGACTCCCGCGACCCCGAGTCGGCGTCGAACGGCGCGATAAGCGTCGAGACGATGCATCGGCAAGACTAGGAACCGTCGCTCACGAGCTGGAGCAACTCGCGATACCCCGACAACCAACCATAGTCTGGGTGGATCGTCTGCTGATGCCACAGGAAGCTCGCCTCGCCGCCTACCGCAGCCACCTCGTCAACCCAACGCCGCATCTCCGCCTGACGGGCACGATCGTCCAGCAACTCGTAGTCGTAGAGATGCGAGTCCATTAGAACGAGCGGGATCACCTCGAGACCAAGCGGGGCGCGCCTGGAGAAGTTCCACGGTCGGAATCGAAGCGCCGCGCCATTCCGAAAACCGGGCCGGTCGTTGAAACCTAGAGTCGAGTCAAGCCGGAGGCCGGCTTGCTCTTGTGCTTCCCAGGTCTCCGCCCAGGAGAACCGGAGCCAGTGCTGACGGCACCGCTGTACCGACGCGCCGACGACACGCTCCAAGATCTCCCGCTGCGCACCGAGTTCAGACGTGTCGCGCCAGGCATCGAAACCGGGATGCAAACCGATCGTCCAGCCGCCGTCGCGCAACAAGCGCAGCGTGTCCGTGAGGCTCGCGACATCATACGCCGGGTCGAGCAAGAGTGCGCGACCTTTTCTCTGACGCCCCGCCGGCCCCGCATAGACGTGGAAGGTGCTCTTGACGCTGCACTGCGTCTCGAGCGCTCGTATCTGGTGCCAGGTGGAAAGCTCACCGCCGCGCGCCGCGAAGCGAATGCCCGCGGCAAGCCTCTGCCCACTTTCGACCGGTCGCCGCCTCACCATCAGTCGACCAGCGTTGAGAAATTCGAATGCGCCTTGTTTGAATCGGAGCTCCGGTGTCTTGCGCACCGCGTCGACATCATGCGTCAGGTCGAACCGCGCACGAGGGGGCTGAATCTCCTTAGCGCCCGCCTCTCGCATCGACCACCGTTGGAGGAACAACATGATGCGGTTCACCCATGCGTTCTCGAATGCCATCGCGTCGATCCCGCGTAGACGAAACGCATAGGAGTGAACGGGTCCGGCAGCGAATTCGTGCCGGCGCTCCGCTGCACCCGTCAGGAACCGAAACGCCGCGGTCCACCAATCGACGCCGTCCGCCCCGACGAGCGAACCGGAGTCGACCGCTAGCGACGGTGGAGACCCTACGCCTAGGTCGGCTGCCCATGAGGGCAACTCCACGCGCACGAATCGGAGACCAAGCGAATCTCGCGCCTTCGGAACCGGCAGAGCCTCGACCGCCGGTAAATCGTGCCAATAACGAGAGCCGCACTCGATAACCCACGCGCGCTCGGGCTCCTCGACGCAGTTATCCACGCCGATGCGCTCTTTCATCGCCGCGACGCCTGCCGATAGGTCGTGCGCCAGCCGCGTGACGGCCAGTAGTACATGACGGTCATGACCAGGTAGCCGAGCGTCGTGATGTTCGTCAGCATCTTGCTTTCGCTCGCCTTTAGGTCGTAGCGGAGCACGAACGGCACTTCCTCGAAGCGCGCTCCGAGCAAGCGCAGCTTCACGAGCTTCTCCAGGGTCGATGTGAATCCGAGGCCTTTGAGCTGGATGAAGTCGTTGCCAAAGACGTCAATGGCTCTACGCAGAGTCGAACCGCGATATGCACGAAAGCCGCACGTGTACTCGCGTAGGCCTGGAATCGGAAACACGAGCTTCATCAGCAGGTTTGCCCATGAACTGAGGAAGCGGCGCGTGCCATACACACCGAGTTGTCCCCCACCGTCGCTGAAGCGGGAGGCAACTACGACGTCGGCCCCCTCATCGATCCGTGCGATCATCGCCGGAATGACGGCAGGATCGTGAGTATCGTCGGCATCGAGCCGCACCACGACGTCATCGTCATCGACTAGCGCAGCGGCACGCTCGAAGAGGTCGCGCACGGTCTCGCCGAGGCCACGGTTCATGGGGTGCGTTATCACCTGAAGTGGCATCGCGCCTGTGTACCGGGCAAGGATCTGCGCGGTGCCGTCGCGAGAGCCGTCGTCACCCTGCGACCACAGTGAGCTCGAACCCATCCACCTCGAGTGCCCGGATCCGGACGAGAAGGTTCCCTATTCCCAGCTCTTCGTTGAACACCGGTAGCAGTACGATGAGCTTCCGCGGCGGAGACATCGGGGGCGTAGGCTAGCGCGCACGGCATGCGCGCATGCGGCGGCGAGCCACGACGGAGGTGCAGGCCGCCGTTTCCGGCATCCTTGGCTCCATGTCCGGCTCGATCTGCTTCGTCGTCGGTGCGCGCCCGAACTTCATGAAGGTCGCACCGGTGCTCCGCGCTCTCGATGCGCCGGCGCTGCT
>JANWKK010000285.1 GCA_025451425.1 Gemmatimonadaceae bacterium | reverse complement strand
GCTGTCGTTCCGTGGGCTGACGGCTGCGGCGGTCGTCATGTGGGCGCGCGCAGTGAGCGAGTTCGGCGCGATCGTCATCCTAACGTACAACCCGAAGGTCGCGAGCGTTTTGAGCTACGATCGTTTCACCACGCTCGGATTGAGCGGCGCGCTGCCCGTGGCCGCGGTACTCGTGTTGCTCGCCGTGTTGCCGATTGTCGCATTGCGCGCGCTGCGTCGAGACGAGTGAGCGTCACATGATCTCGGTCAACGGACTCACAGCGCAACTCGGCGATTTCACGCTCGATAACGTGTCGTTCACGGTACCGCGCGGCGCGTACGGTGTAGTGATCGGCCCAGCCGGCGCCGGAAAGACGACACTCCTCGAATCGATTGCCGGCCTCGTGCCCCTGCAGTCGGGGGTCGTCAAGCTCGGGGATCTGGACGTTACGCGCGTGGCTCCGGAGCGTCGCCAGCTCGGCCTCGTATATCAGCACGCGTATCTCTTTCCGCATCTGACCGTTAGGCAGAATATCGAGTACGGCGCGCCTCACACGACGCTTGCCGCCGAGATGTCTGAACGCTTCGGGCTCCAGCTCGTCGGCGATCGGGACGTCCGCTCACTCAGCGGCGGCGAGCGGCAGCTGGTTGCCCTCGCGCGCACGCTCGCGCGCCGGCCAGACTTTCTTCTGCTCGACGAACCCTTCGCCGCGCTGGATCCGCGCAGTCGCGCGGAAGTGCGGCGCGAGGTCCGTACCATCTACTTCGAACGACAGTGTACGGTCCTGCACGTTACGCACGACTTCGCCGAGGCGGGGCTCGTCGGCGACGTCGCGATCCTGCTCGACAAGGGGCGCATGCTTCAGGCGGGCGAGCCGGCGCAGCTTTTTCAGCGTCCCGCGACGCCGTACGTCGCCAGCTTCCTCGGCGCCGAGAATATCTATGCCGGTACCGCGCGGCAGATTCGGGCGACGAGTCCAGATTGGTCCGACGCCGCCGAAGGTCAGTTCGCCTCGCATCCGCTCGCCTTCGACACCGGTTCGCTGACGTTGTACGCGTTAGGCGACGCCATGCCGGGACGCGCGCATGCCATCTTGCGTGCCGAGGATGTCACGCTCTCGCTACAGGCACTCGAGTCCTCGGTGCGGAATCAATTTCGTGGGCGCGTCGTCGAGATCGTCGCCGCGGGCGCGCTGAGCAAGGTCACGGTCAACGTGAGCGGAACGCCGATCATCGCTGCCGTGACGACGCGCGCCGTCGAGGAGCTAGGTCTTGCGCCGGGTCGGGAGGTCGTCGCCTCCTTCAAGGCCACGGCTATTCATGTTTGTTGACTTGCACGTCATCCTGAGGAGAAATGAGATTCACTATCCCCGTCTCACTACTTTTCACACTCACGAGCGCCACGACGCTCGTCGGTCAGGCGCTCCCGATCCCGCACGACAATCCGCGCATTCGTGCCGCGCTCGACACGATCAAGGCGCAAGAGCCGTGGGCGATCGATCAACAGATCTCCCTCTGCGAGATTCCGGCCCCGTCCTACAAGGAAGCGACGCGCGCCGCCGAATACCGCAAGCGGCTCCAGGCGTTAGGCATCGCGAACGTCCGAATCGACAGCATGGGCAACGTCATCGCTGAGCGACGCGGTACCGGGAATGGTCCGACGGTACTGATTCAGGGACATCTGGACACTGTCTTCCCTGAGGGGACGAACGTCAAGGTCAAGCGAACCGGAACGCTCCTCGCGGGTCCCGGCATCGGCGACGACTGTCGCGGTCTGGCCGTCGTGCTGTCGGTCGCGCGTGCCTTTCAGCGTGCGAATGTCCAAACAGCGGGCACGGTGTATTTCGTTGGCGACGTCGGCGAGGAAGGGCAGGGAAATCTTCGCGGTACGCGTTACCTCTTCACGAATACTCTCAAGAACAAGGTCGACTATTTCATCTCCGTCGACGGTACCGGCCTCGATCTGAAGCACCACGGCGTAGGCAGCAAGCGCTATCGGGTCACGTACAAGGGACCCGGCGGCCACAGCTACGGTGCTTTCGGGATCCCCAACCCGATTCACGCGTTAGGCAGGGCGATCGCGGCGATTGGTGACATTCAGGTGCCGACGTCGCCGAAGACGACGTTCAACGTCGGAGTCATCGCCGGCGGCACGTCGGTCAACTCAATTCCGTTCTCCGCGACGATGGACCTCGACATGCGCTCCGAGACCGCCGAGGCCCTCGATGCCGTCGATAAGCAGGTGCTCAAGATCCTGACGGCCGCGCTCGACGCCGAGAACGAGCGCTGGGCCCGCCAGACCGGACAGCGTGCCGAGCGAGCCAAGCTCTCGCTCGAGATCGACACCATCGGCATTCGTCCGGCGAACAGCACGCAGACCGACTCCTCGCGCATCGTTGCGACGGCGATCGCGGCCGGTCACGCGCTCGGCTTCATCGCGAGGACGGGCGCTTCCAGCACCGACGCGAATCTCCCGATGAGTCTCGGCGTTCCCGCCATCACCATCGACGGCGGCGGCAGTGGGACGGGCGCTCACTCGTTAGGTGAAGCATACGACGACGGTCCGAGCGGCTGGCTCGGCCCCCAGTGGGCAGCTCTTATCGTAGCCGCACTCGCGGGCGTCCGCTGAACAGTCATCCTGAGCTATGCGAAGGATCTGCTTTGATCTGCTTTTTGTACTGGAGAGCTGGCTCCTTCGCGGTGCAAGCATCCACTCGTTGAACACCGAAACGGCCGTTTCGGTGTTGATACCATTGTACGCTCGGATGCAATCGAACCATCCACGCGCAGAAGAAAGCAGATCCTTACTTCGAGCCGGATGACAGATGAGCCCAGTCTCAGGGCGATTCGAGAAGCTCTGCGAAGGATCTGAGCTCACTCGCATTCAAGTCTGACACCACCCACCGCTCGACGCCGTTGCTCCGCCACTGGATCATGTTGTAGCCATTTGTCGAGCTCGACGCCGACGGCGAGCCGCCGAGGCGAGTGGGCCATGAAAAAACGTTAATCATGTGCTGTCGCCGGCTGTACACGATCACGGCCACGGGCCGTCCCCCGATATAATCGACGCGACCGCCCACGAGCGGAAACCCATGATCCTCGAGTCGGGGGACATTCGGCGAATAATCCGTTCGGCCATTGAACCATGGCTTCACGTTGTGCTGATCCGATGAACGGACGTCGGTGAGGTGGTCGGGCATCAGAGATCGCACGTGGCTCGCGAGGACCTGGGTCGCGATCGAAGGCTCCTGGCGCCCGCGCGATGCGAGGACGGTGATGCCGCTGCCTAACGCAGCACTCACCAGGAGCGCCGCGGCGATCCCTGTCGGCCAAACCCAGCGCCGCCATCGCGGCGTTCCTGGTACCTCGCTGCCCCCATCAGCACTGCTTGGAGTCGCTGCAATTGCGGTCCGGACCCGCGCGCGGAGCACGTCAGGCGCCTCGTAGCGCTCGAGATTGGCCCGCAGCGCCGCAACGGTCGCAAGCAGGGTCTCGTATTCCGCGGAGCATTGCCCACAGGTCGTCAAGTGCTCGGCCACCTCCCGCGCCCGGTCGGGTGTGAGCTCGCCGTCGATGTATGCGCTGAGCGCCTCGGGGGTGGTGTGAATGGCTCGAGTCATGCGTGTCACGTTAGGCAGTCCGCTTGAGCACTCGACGCAGCCGTTCGCGCGCTCGCGCGAGCCGCGACATCACCGTGCCGACGGGTACGCCCGTCACGCGCGCGATCTCCTTGTACGACATCTCTTCGAGCTCGCGCAGGATGAGTACTTCGCGAAACTCCCGCGGCAACCGGTCCATTGCGGCCGCGAGACTCCCGCGCTCCGACTCGTCGATCGCGCGCGTGTCCGCGGCGTAATGGCTCCCCGCGTCGGTTCCGTGCTGCGCTTCGTCGAACGGGACGCGCTCCGCGTCGTGTTGGCCTCTCCGCGATGTGTAGCAACAGTGCCTGACGATTGTGAGGAGCCACGCACGGGCGTCCCCGCCGCGGAAGCTCGCATAGAACCGCCACGCGCGGAGATACGCCTCTTGCACCACGTCCTGCGCGTCGTGCTCGTCGCGCAGAAGATGCCGCGCAAGCGTGTACGCATCATCGAGGAGCGGGATGACGTTTTGCTCGAAGCGATCCTGGAGGCTCTGGCTCAAGGCAGTCGAAGCGTGGAAGAGGCTACTCCATAGAAACGCTAAAGCGGCCGGATTTATTCCCGCACTTATTCGCTGGAATAGTCGGGAAGGTGTCGAGGTTCTGCTCTTGGCACCTAGGACCTCGCACTCGCACCTACTTCCAAGATCATGTCCAACTACATCACTCAGGATGCCCACGAGGACGAAATCGATCGGCGCGGCTTCCTCAAATGCATGGCCTGGGTCGGCACGGTATCCGTCTGGGCTCTGAAGGCCGGTGTCCCAACAAGCTTCGCCATGAGCCAGCTCCGCGACCACGATGACGCAACGAAGCAGAGCATTCTCTTTGCACGAATCAGCGACAGCCACATCGGCTTCAGCAAGGCAGCCAACAAGGACGTCACTGCGACGCTCCGCGAAGCCGTCGCAAAGCTCAATGCGCTCCCGCACCGCCCTTCGCTCCTCCTCCACACCGGTGACATCTCGCAGCTCTCGCGCGCCGAGGAGTTCGATACGGCGGATCAAGTGCTCAAGGAGGTTCGCGCACGATCCCGGCCGGAACGGAGGTCACCTGGATCAATCGCGATGACGTGCCCCACGTCGACACGCGTGGGACGTTCAGCTCGAAGGTCCTCGATACGAACCAGAAGTACACGCACCGCTTCGCGACCGCCGGCACCTACGACTACTTCTGCTCCATCCACCCGACGATGACCGGAAAGCTGGTCGTCACCTGAGGTCCCTCAACACACAGCCCTCTACCCCTCCCAGCCCCTCCGCCGCATGTTGGACTCGTCGTTGGCCACCGCTAACGCGCGAGGATACCATGAACTGGAAACTGCTCTTTCAGCTTTCGCTATTCGGGCTCGTGATGGGTGTAGGGACGGTGTCGGTCATCCCGTCGACTCTCGAGCCGTTTCTCTGGCTCGTCGTCTTCGTCGTTTCGGCGTACCTGATCGCGACGCGCGCCGCCAATCGCTACTTCCTGTACGGCGTCGCGCTCGGCTTGGCCAACTGCGTCTGGGTCACGGGCGCGCATGTACTTTGGTTCTCGCAATACATCGCAAACCACCCGCGTGAAGCAGCGATGATGCAGTCGATGCCATTGCCGACACATCCCCGGCTCATGATGGTGATCACGGGTCCTGTCGTCGGTCTCATTTCGGGAATCATCATTGGGCTGTTTGCGGTGATTGCGCATCGGTTGGCGACCCCGCGCGCCAGACCAGCGGTCTCGAGCAGTTGAAGCTTCATCCTGTTGGCGGCAAGCGCTCCGTTCGACTCGCCGACGCCGACGCGAAGCCGCCGGCGTCCGCGAAGTCGGGCGACGATCTCGATCGCGCAACGAAGAAAGAGACCGACCGCATCTCTGATCTGCAGCGCGTCCTCTACGCGGACGCTCGTTATGCACTGCTGATCGTGCTTCAGGGACGCGACGCGTCCGGCAAAGACGGCACCATCCGCAGGGTCTTCAGCGCCGTGAACCCACAGGGATGCGCTGTCTCCAGCTTCAAGGTGCCGACCGAGCTCGAGTCGCATCACGATTTCCTGTGGCGCGTACACCAGCAGGTGCCGGCGCGGGGCATGATCGGCATCTTCAATCGCTCGCATTACGAGGATATTCTCGTTCCGCGCGTGCACGAGCTCGTCCCGAAGAAAGTCTGGTCGGCGCGCTACGAGCAGATCAACGAGTTCGAGCGAATGCTCACCGTGAACAATGTCGTCATTCTCAAGTTCCTCCTTCATGTGTCCCGCGCCGAGCAGAAGCGGCGACTCGAGGAGCGACTCACCGATGAGACGAAGAACTGGAAGTTTCGAGTCGGCGACCTCGACGACCGTGCGCGATGGGAGGACTTCACCAAGGCCTATCGCGGTATTCTCACCCACACGAGTACGAAATGGGCGCCTTGGTACGTCGTCCCCGCTGACGACAAGGACGCGCGCGACTGGCTCGTTGCGCGTGCCATCGCCGATTGCATGGATGGTCTCGACCTCCGGTATCCGCGCGCCGATCCTTCGATCACCGGCATCGAGATCAAATAGGGCATGAGCCCGGGCACTCGGTATGTGGCACTGCTCCGCGCGATCAACGTTGGCGGCCATGTCGTGAAGATGGATGTGCTGCGCAAGCAGTTCACTCGGCTCGGCTTCGCCAACGTCGAGACGTTCATCGCCAGCGGCAACGTGCTATTCGATGCGCCAGGCGCCAAGCCGCTCGAGCTCGAGGAGCGCATCGCGATGGAGCTCGAGCGCGTCCTCGGTTACCCGGTCGCCACGTTCGTTCGCTCGCCCGGCGACCTGGCTAAAGTCGTTAGGCACGAGCCCTTCGCCGCCGGCGCCTTTGACTTCACGAAGCACGCGCTGTACATCGGCTTCCTGGGCGGCCGTCCCAAGGCGAACGTCGTACGTAAGGTCGTCGAGCTCAAAACACCCATGGACGAGTTCCACATTCACGGGCGGGAGCTTTACTGGGGAGCCCGTGGACGGTTCAGTGAGTCCGCGGTATCGGGTGCGGTCCTCGAACGCACGATCGGTATGGCGATGACGATGCGGAGTGTAACGACCGTCAGGAAGCTGGCCGCCAAACTGCTCTAGAATGTCATGCTGATTAGCGAAGCGCTAACCTCCGCTCAGCGGCGCGCAAATCGTATGTTGCGTACGCGGCCGGCTTCTACGGTGAACGCAGATGATGCAGCGCCGGCGACGCGCTCGAAGTGCAGTGTCAGCCCATTCCCAGCCCGAAACGTATCGCCACCAGTCGCGATGAGCTTCTGGGTCGGCGCATGCCGCGCGGAGAGCACCAACCAGCCATCCGACACCGCGATATGATACGTCGCATCTACCTCGTTGGAGTAGTAGTCACCAGCGTAAGCCGCCAGCTCACTCGCGCCTAACGCGGGTACCGCTGCCTGCGTCACGTCGCGCGGGCGCCGACCTGCGACTTGTCGTGTCGGCGCCGGTCCCATTTTGCTGCCGAGAAAAACCTCCGCGACCTGCTCCGCGAGCGGCCCCGGGTTGATCGAGCCCAGGTTGCACGTCGCCAGGACGCTGAAATGCTGATCGGGAAACCGGAGAATCTCTGCCTTGTAGCCCATCAGCGATCCGCCATGCTCGTCGACGCGAAGACCGCGATACGTCGTGACGTTATTCCCGAAGGCGTAGACGATGGTGTCGCCCTTGTTCAGGACGCCGCGCGTGTGAATCATCTTCTGCAAGGCGTCGCCGCCAACCTGATGTGTGTAGAAGTTCTCATCCCACTTCCGTAAGTCCTCGACAGTTGTGTACAGACCGCCCGCACCGATCTTGTCGAAGTTCTGCAAGTACGAAATACGATAGCCGCCTTGGCCATCCGACTCGTAGCTCATCGCCCGGCCCTTCATGATATGACCGGGATCGTCGTGAAAGTGCGTGTGCGTCATGCCGAGCGGTGTGAAGATCCGCTCATCTGCGAACTCACGCAGCGACTTTCCGGTGACACGTTTCACGATCTGTCCGAGCAGAAAGTAGCCCGAGTTGCTGTAGAGGTAATCGTCGCCAGGCTTGAAGTTCAGCTCCTTCTGTCGCGCGATCAGCGCTACTGCTTCCGAATCGGAGAACACATCTTCGAGCCGGAGGCCGCCGAGCGACATGAGGACGTAGATGTCGCGGATGCCGCTCGTGTGATGGATGAGATGATTGATCGTGATCGGCGTGCCGTAGTCCGGCATCTCGGGGATGAATTTCCGGATATCGTCGTCGAGCGCGATCTTACCGTCGAGCACGAGCAGCGCGATGCTCGCCGCGGTGAACTGCTGCGAGTCCGAGCCGACATAGTACACCAACGTCGGCGAGTTCGGGATGTCGTAATCCAGATTCGCCATGCCGTAGCCATGCTCGTACACGAACCGGCCATTCTGAAGCACGCCTAACGCGCACCCCGGCGACGACGACTTGTCCCATTCGGCGAAGACCTTGTCGACCTTCGGATTCGCGGGAAACTGCTGGGCGGCGATGCTCGTCGCGCCAAGCGCGGAGATGAGGAGGCCAAGGCCAAAACGCACGGTTACACCTCGAAGCGGGGTACGCTAGCAGTCGATGACTTAAGCCACGGCGCATCGAATGTCAAAGCCGCAACTTCGGCCTTTCGCGTCAGTCCACACCCCGCACCCTTCATTCGTACCTTAACGCTTTGATCGGATCCACCGTCGACGCCCGATACGCCGGCAGATAGCCCGCCGCGAGCGAAACAAGCGCAAGCACGACGATCGCGCTGACGTTGGTCATGGCGTGCCCAATGAGTCGCTGTACATACTAGACAACGCGAGGCCCCGCCGGGTTCGCACCATTGTCGAACTCTCCATCTTGCTATCGATTGCAGGGGCCGAACATTCTCTCGATCGCAACCCCCGCACGCCGCACCCCGCACCCGC